>CBINJL010000193.1:0-6218 GCA_966250925.1 uncultured Opitutus sp.
ATCAACGGCGAGGACGGTGCGACTGAGGTCGGAAGGGGCGGGGGGCGTGGCGGTGGTAGCGGGCATGGCGTGCAGGGTCAGCACGGAGCGGCGGCGAGGGGGCGTTTTACCGGCTGGTCGATGAGACTCAGCAGATGGCGCGGGCAGTTGGCGAGACTGACCTGAGCTTCGGAGCCGCCGAGTTCCCACGCCGCGCGCGGCATGCCGTAAACGACGCAGGAATCCTCGGATTGGGAGAAGGTGCGGGCACCGCGTTCGCGCAGGGCGAGCAGGCCTTCGGCGCCGTCCTTGCCCATGCCGGTGAGGATGCCGCCGATGGCGTGGGCGCCGGCGGTTTCGGCAATGGATTTGAACAACACGTCCACGGCGGGACGCTGGTGCCAGACCATGGGACCGTTGACGACGCGGGCGCGGTAGTGCTGGCCGGTCCAGCGCAGGGTGAGGTGGAAGTTGCCGGGGGCGACGAGCGCGAGGCCGGGCAGGAGCACATCGCCGTCGCGCGCTTCGCGCACCTCGAACGGGCAAATGGCGTTGAGACGATCCGCAAAGGCGCGCGAGAAGGTCTGCGGGATGTGTTGCACGATGGCCATCGGCGGGATGTCGGCCGGCAGGCGGGTGAGGACATCGCGCAGGGCTTCGGTGCCGCCGGTGGAGGCGCCGAGCAGCACCAACCGTTTCGGGTGGTGGCGGCGCAGGTCGGGCACGGCCTGGAGCGGCGTCGGCGCGATCGGGTTGGCAAAGGGATTGGGCCGCAGTGCGGGCGGAGTCTTGGGCGTCGGCGCGGAAGGCGCAGACGCATCGGCGCCGTTCTCGGTGTTGGGACGCGGGCGCGAAGCGGCGGCGGCGCGGATCTTTTGCACCAATTGCGGACCGAGATCGCCGACGGAGTAGGAACCGTTGGGTTTGCCCAGCACTTCAACCGCGCCGAGACGCAGGGCTTCGAGCGCGTGGTGCGAACCGGCCTGGGTGAGCGAGCTCATGATCACGACCGGCAGCGGACGCTCGCGCATGAGGATGCGCAGAAAGGTGAGCCCGTCCATGCGCGGCATTTCGAGGTCCAGCGTGATGACGTCGGGATTGGTCTCGATGATCTTGTCGCGGGCGAAATACGGATCGATGGCGGTGCCCACGACCTCGATGTCGGGTTCACGGCTCAGGGTGTCCTGCACGACACGGCGCACCACGGCGGAATCGTCGACGATGAGGACACGGATGGGACGGCTGGACATGGCAAAAATGGCGACGGGGCGGGCGGAGGCGAACGGATCAGTCGCGGCGATAAATGGCCGGGGCGACGGTCTTCAGGTTGTGTTTGATGGCGGTGAGACTCTCGGAGTGGCCGACCATGAGGTAGCCGCCGGGCACGAGCAGACGGGTGAGGCGGGAGATCAATTCCTCCTGCGTGGGGCGATCAAAGTAGATCATCACGTTGCGACAGAAGATGACATGAAACGGCTGGGTGTAGGGGGCGCTCGCGTCGAGCAGGTTGAGCTGCCGGAAGGTGATGCGTTTTTGCAGACTGGATTGGATGCAGTATTTGCCCGCCTGCGGCCCGAAGCCCTTGAGGAAGTAGCGCGAGATCAGGCGCCGTTCCATGCGTTCGACGACCGAGGCATCGTAAATTCCCTGGCGGGCGCGCGCGAGGATGCGGTGCGAGATGTCGGTCGCCTCCATGCGCCAGCCCCAGTTGTCGCGGGCTTCGAGTTCGGCCAGCGTGATGGCGAGCGAGTAGGGCTCTTCGCCGGAGGAACTGGCGGCACTCCAAATGGACAGATGCGGCCAACTCTCGCGACGGGCGCGTTCGCGCAGTTCCGGCCAGGCGCGCTCACGCAGGAACTCGAAGTGGGCCGGCTCGCGAAAGAAAAACGTGTGGTTGGTCGAAATGACGTCGATCAGGTGCGACAGCTCGTCGGCGTCCGACTTGCTCTGCAGGTAGCGGCAATAGTCGGTGATGGTCGCGATCTTGGTGGCGCGCAGACGCTTGCCCAGACGCGCGGAAACGAGCGCCTTCTTGTCCGGCCCCAGGTTGATCCGGCTGTGCCGGTAAACCAAGTCGCGGATGAAGTCATAGTCGGTGTCGAGCATACCAGATCAGCACCTAATTCGGCGCGCCCGGGACGGACTGAAGAGCTATTCGCGGTCCCATGAAAATTGCAGTGGAGACGTAGGGGGAAAATCTTGCCGGCCTCTCGGGCGGATGCCTGATGCCGTGCGGAAGGTCAGGGTTCGGCTAGGTTTTGTTTCTTTTTAAAACGCTAACCAATAGCTGTTTGCGTTATCATCGGCCAAACTGGCATCGCGACTGCATATCCGGGCGCCGACATGATCAGTCCCGTCTCGCAATCCACCAACTTCGCCCTCGCTGCCAAACTCCTCGATGCGGCGGTGCTGCGGCAGGAGGCGATTGCCACCAATATCGCCAATGCCGAGACCCCGGGCTATCGCCGCCTCGACGTGTCGCCGGAATTTGATCGCGAGCTGCGCAACGTCATGGGCCGCGGCGCCTCGCCCGCCGAGCTGCGCGGCATCGAGGTGGAGCTCAAACCCGACGAGTTCGCCCGTTCCATGCGCCACGACGGCAACACCGTCGAAGTCGAGCAGGAGATGCTGGAGATGAACCGCAACACCGTGACCTACGAGTTCCTGACCGACTACGTCAGCAACAGTTTCAAATCGCTGAAGTTCGCCATCACCGGCCGCCAGCAATAACGCCCGCCACCCCTCAACCCGCTCTGGACCATGCATCTGATTTCCGGAATCGACGTCTCTGCCGGCGCCCTCAACGCCCAACGCACCCGCCTCGACATCGTCGCTCAGAACATCGCCAACGCCCACACCACCCGCGGCGTCGACGGCAAGGCCTACCAGCGCCAGCTTGTGACTTTCGAGACGGAGCTGCTCAACCGTTCCAACGGTTCCGCCATCCCGGCCGTGCGGGTCGCCGGCATCACCACCGACAAGACCCCGGGCCAGAAGGTCAACGATCCTCAGCATCCCGACGCCGATGACGAGGGCATGGTCACCATGCCCAATGTGAATCTCGCCTACGAAATGGTCGACCTCATCACCGCCTCCCGCGCCTACGAAGCCAACCTCTCCGTCGTGCGCAACGCCAAGCAGATGGCGATGAAGGCCCTCCAGATCGGCCGCTGATTTTTTCTCCCGCTTTCCCGCTTCTTCGCCATGTCGCTCATCAGCTCCCTCGGATCGCTCTCCGGCACCTTCGCTCCGCGCCAGCCCGCGCTCACCCGCATCGATTCGCCGGAGCGGGCGTTCAAGCCCGCCGGTCCGGCCGCGCGGCCCGGGCAGGACAACACCGTTTCCTTCAACAAGCTGATCGATGCGGTCGAAGCCAAGCAGCTCGAATCCACCGCCGCCGCGCGCGACGTGATGATGGGCAAGTCCGACCAGATCCACCAGAGCGTCATCGCGATGCAGGAAGCCTCCGTGTCGCTCTCCCTCATGGTCGAGACCCGCAACAAACTCGTCGAGGGCTACCAGGAACTGCTCCGCATGCCGGTCTGATTTTGCCCGCGCCTGATCCTTTTCCCACCGCCGCTTACTCACGCCCGCGATGAAATCCTTTCTCTCCTCCCTGCTCGGTCTCTGGAAGGAACTCGGCCTCAACCAACGCGTTTCCCTCGTCGTCGCCGCGATTGCCGTCGTGGGCGGCCTGACCGTGCTGACGCTGTGGTCGCGCCGGCCCGACTACCAATTGCTCTTCGGTCGTCTCAGCGAGCAGGACGTCTCCACCATCGTCACCACGCTGCAGGGGCAGGGCGTGCCTTACCGCGTCTCCGCCGGTGGCTCGGCAGTGTATGTGCCCAGCGAGGACGTGCATCGTCTGCGCATGGACATGGCCAGCCGCGGCGTGCCGTCGGGCGAGGGCGTGGGTTTCGAGATTTTCGACAAGAATCAATTCGGGCTCTCCGACTTCATTCAGCGCACCAACTACCTGCGCGCGCTCCAGGGCGAACTTGCCCGCACCATCGCCCAACTCGATGGCGTGCGCAGCGCCCGCGTCATGATTGTGCAGCCGGAAAACCGCCTGCTGCTCACCGAACAGGGCATCCGCCCGAGCGCGTCGGTCTTTCTCGAACTCGCCACCACTTCGATGAACGTCGAGGCGGTCAACTCGGTGCGCCATCTCGTGGCCAACTCCGTGCAGGGGCTCGCCCCCGACGACGTCGCCGTGGTGGACCAAAAGGGCCGGGTGCTTTCCGCCGAGTTGGAGCAGGATCCGCTTCTTGCCACCGCGTCGTCGCAGATCCGCTACCGCCAACAAGTCGAGGATTACTTTGCCCGCAAGGTCGAGACCATGCTCAAGCCCGTTGTGGGTGAGGGCAACGTGGTCGTGCGTGTGTCGGCCGACATCGACACCGAAGCCGCCACGCTCACCGAGGAGCGTTTTGATCCGGAAGCCCAGGTCGTGCGCAGCCAGACCGTCACCGAGGACACGTCCAATTCCCAGGAAGCCCGCGCCGGCGCCGCCGCCGTCGGCATCGCCGCCAACACGCCCGGCGCCGCCGACAACGACAACGCGAGCCGCCCCACTTCCGTCAACGAGCAGAACCGCACCACCCGCACCACTGCCTACGAAATCAATCGCGTGTTGACCAACATCACCCGCACGCCCGGCACGGTGAAACGCCTCAGCGCGGCGGTCTTCGTCGCGCCGCTGGCCCCCGGCGCCGACGGCGTGCCGGTCAACCGCACGCCGGAACAGATCGAGGATCTGCGCCGCATCGTCATGAACGCGCTCGGACTGCGGGCCGAGGAAGGTCAAAACCCGGCCGAACTCGTCACGCTGACCGAAATGCCCTTCGCCGCGGCGCCGGTGATGGAGGAGCTCACCCGCCTCGAACAGGTCTCGCGTCTGCAGCCGCTGATCGATCTCGGCATGCGCGTCGGCGCCATCGCGCTCGCGTTACTGTTGATGTTCATTTTCTGGCGCCAGTTGAAGAAGGCCCGGCCCGAGCCCGTGCCCCTCGAAGTCCTGCGCATCACCGAAGAGAACGCCCGCAACGCCAACAAGAGCGGCACCCTCACACCGGAACTGCTCACTGAGCTCATCCGCCAAAAGCCCGCCAACGTCGGCACCGCCCTGCGTGACTGGGCCGGCACGTCCTCGAAGAACTGAGCGAACCAGAAGTCAGAAACTAGAATTCAGAGATCAGATAACAGAACTCAGAAAACACCTCCGACCTCTGACCTCAGACCTCCGCAACAACCATGGCCGACGCCGATTTCACCAAACTCAACAAGCAGCAAAAGCTCGCCCTGTTCCTCATCGTGATCGGGCCGGACGCCGCCGCGGAAGTGTTGCGCGAGTTCGACGAAGTCGAGATCGAGGCGCTGTGTCGGGAGATGAACCAGTTCACCATGGTTTCGGAGGAGTTGCGCCAGCAGGTGATGGAGGAGTTTTCGCCGGTCATCGGTCGCAGTGTGGTCGCCACCCGCGGTGGTCTCGACTACGCCCGCGACGCGCTCACCCGTTCGCATGGCGACTACAAGGCCAACGCCATTCTCGGCCGCGTCGGTCTCGCGCCCACCGGCACCACCGTCGACATGGTCAACGAACTCGGTGAGATGGACGCCCGCCAGATCTTCAACCTGATCAAGCACGAGCAGCCGCAGACGGTGTCATTCATCCTTTCCTATCTGCCCGGCACCAAGTCCTCGGAAGTGTTCAGCCTCTTCGGACCCGATGCGCGCGAGGAAATCATCGAACGCCTCGGCATCATCGAAAGCACCTCGGTCGAACTCGTCTCGAAGATCGTGCGCAATCTCGGCAAGCACTTCGACCGGAAAGCCCAACCGAGCTATCACAACAGCGGCGGCGTGCGTTCGGTCGCCGACCTGCTCAACGGTCTCGACAAGGACACGTCGAAGAACCTGCTCGGCCGTCTCGAAGAGCGCAACCCGACGCTCGGTTCGGCCATCCGTCGCAAGCTTTTCAGCTTCGACGATCTCGGCCGCCTCACGCCGTCGGACCTGCAGCGCGTGCTGCGCGAGGTCGAGTCGGCCAGCCTCGCCGTGGCGATGAAATCCGCGCCCGAAAGCCTGCGCGAAAAGATCTACAGCGCCATTTCCAAACGCGCCGCCGAATCGCTCAAGGACGAGATCGACATGCTCGGTCCGGTTCGCGTCAAGGACGTGGACGTCCAACGGAAACGAATTGCCTTTGCCGCGTTCATTCAATGAGCGCGAAAGGAATC
>CBINJL010000194.1:0-6207 GCA_966250925.1 uncultured Opitutus sp.
GAGCGCTACGTTCGGGACGTAGAGGCCGGAGGTTCGAATCCTCTCACCCCGACCATTTTCCGCCTCAGGCGGGGAAAAATGGATTCAGGCGACACTCGTTGCCCATAGTCGTGAGGGGACCGTGTCCCGGCGCCACCACTGCATCCGCCGAAGTCGCGGTTTGAATCCGAGTCAGGCTGTCGTTCAGCCGACGGTCACAGAAGTAGCCGCCGCCAATCGAGCCCGCAAAAAAGAGGTCTCCCGAGATCAGGAGCGGACGCCCCCCGGGCGCCCCCGGCACCTGCACCAGATAACAGTGATGCCCTTCCGCGTGACCCGGGGTGGAAATCACGGAAACAGTGAACCCGTGTTCACGCACGACCGCACCGTCATCCAGCGCCACCACGCCGCGGGGCCGCTCCTCCGCCGCCGGACCAAATACCGGCACGTCGCGAAAGCGTTCCCTGATCGCGCGAAGGCCGCCGGAATGCTCGGTTTCGTAATGCGTCAGAAACACGGCCGCGATGCGGTTGATTTTACGCGGCCAACTCCGCCACAGGCCTTCCGCGCCCGTGCCGGTATCGAAGAGGATGCCCCAGTCTTCACCGCAATCCGCGATCAGGTAGGCATTGGCCACGCCGATGCCGTGCGGCATGCGCAACGGATAAAGGCAGAACGGCAGCCCGCAGATCTCCGGCAACGGGTAGGCTTCGCTGGCCACCGCCTGCAGGCCGATCGGATTGAGCGCGAGCACTTCCGCCAGCCGGGCGACTTCCGCACTCGGCAAACGCTCCGTGTAATCGATCACCGCCATCAACCGGTCAAAGGCCACACCGGCACGCTCGGCCACCTCGGCGTGCGACAAACCGCAGCGACGGATTGCCTTGTCGAGCACATCCCCGAGTTCGTCCTCCAGCGGTGCACGTTCGATGACCATGGCGCATCGTTACGCAGGTTATGCGCCCAGCGCAAAAATGTTTTGGCGCCAGGCGCCGGCTCGCGCAGCGTCAGCCGCATGGATGCCACCCAGCAGGAAGTCCTCGAAATTTTCACCCGCACGAAGGCGCTGTTGCGCGGTCACTTCGTGCTCCGTTCCGGCCTGCACAGCGGCCATTTCTTCCAGTGCGCCCAAGTCTGTCAGGATATGGCGGCGGTCACGCGGCTGACCGAAATGCTGTTGCCGAAACTCAGCGGTTTTGAATTCGAAACCGTGCTGGCTCCGGCGATGGGCGGTCTCGTCATCGGCCAGGAAGTCGCCCGTCAGGCCGGCGTGCGCTACATCTTTGCCGAGAAGGTCGATGACAAGCTGGCGCTGCGGCGCGGGTTCACCTTCAAGCCGGGCGAAAAGGTGCTCGTGGTCGAAGATGTCGTGACCCGCGGCGGCCGGGTCAACGAGGCCCTGGCCTTGATCAAAGCCGGCGGCGGCGAAGCGGTGGCGGTGGCCATGCTGGTCGACCGCAGTGCCGGCAGCTCCCGTTTCGACGTTCCGGCGATTTCATTGCTGGAACTGAGTTTCCCGACCTATGCGGCCGACGCCCTGCCGCCGGAATTGGCGGCAATTCCGGCGTCGAAACCGGGCAGTTAAGGCACTACAGCTTGTTCAACAACACTGTCGCCCTTGGAAATGTAGGGGCTGACCTCGCGTCAGCCCGCGGAGGAGTGGATTCCAGAATGAACCTATATTCCGCAGTTGATAGTTGATGCAAAGCGCGCAGAGACGCGCAAAGTGCGAAAAGAATGGCGGTAGTGAAATTGCCAACAGCTCCGCCGACGCTCACCCCGCGGGTGAATTCGCATGCGACGGATCGGGCTGATTCTCCCGCTGTTTTCTGCCCAATCGGCGGGACCACGTTGTCGCTGCGCTCCAACGCGGCTACGGGTGGAGGCGGGGCGTGTGTGCGGTGGATGGGTAGCCGCGCTTGAGCCGGAGGCGAAAGCGTGGTCTGCGGCGGAGACGCAGGCGGGGCCTCGGTGATTAAACTGCGGAATTTAGGCTGAAAAGGCTGACGCACCGTGGGTCGACACCAGGTCGTCCCTACAAATAATCCGGCTACTACTTTATCGGAAATGCACCACCGCAGGCGGACGATCCCGATCCCAACGCGGCTCAGAAGCCCTTCACCTTGAAGAGGCCGGTGACGCTTTCGTTGTTGTGGATGCGCAGAATCGCTTCGCCGAGCAGTCCGGCCACGCTGAGCACCGTGATGGGCAGACCGTTGGCTTCGACCGGAATGGAGTTGGTAGTGATCAACTCGTCAATGTAGCCGAGTTTGAGCCGGTCGTAGGCCATCGGGCTGAGTAAAGCATGGCTGACCGCGGCGCGCACACTGAGCGCGCCGTGCTCGCGCATGAGTTTGGCGGCGTTGACCAACGTGCCGGCGGTTTCGGTGATGTCGTCAACCAGCAGCACGTCACGGCCTTTGACTTCGCCGACGATGTTGACCGATTCGACCGTCGTGGCGCTGGTGCGTTTTTTCCACACCATGCCGAGCTGCGAGCCCATGAGACCGGCGTAGGCCGCGGCCATCTTCATGCCGCCGACATCGGGCGAGACCACCACCATGTTGTCGCTGCGCATCTTGATGCGTTCGACGTGTTCGAAGAACACCGGCGAGGCAAAAAGGTGATCCACCGGGATATCGAAGAAGCCCTGAATCTGCTGCGAGTGCAGATCCATGGTGAGAATGCGGTTCGCGCCCGCGGCCACGATGAGATTGGCAACGAGTTTGGCCGTGATCGGCACGCGGGGCTGGTCCTTGCGATCCTGACGGGCGTAGCCGTAGAACGGAATCACGGCGGTGATGCGATGCGCCGATGCACGCCGGGCCGCGTCGATCATGATCAGCAGCTCCATCAGGTGATGGTTCGTCGGCGTGCAGGTGGACTGCACGATGAACACATCCTGGCCGCGGATGTTTTCGTTGATCTTCACGAACGACTCGCCGTCCGGAAAACTGGTGACGGTGGCCTCGCCCAAGGCCATGCCGATCGATTTGCAAATGGCCTCGGCGAGGGGCCGGTTGGAATTGCCGGTGAAGACTTTAAGGTGAGGAGCCGACGACATCAGGGGAGCCATCCTGTCCGTTCACTTACGCGGCGGAAGTCTTTTTTAATGCTTCAATGTCCGCCGCCAGGGCAGCGACCTGTTTAAACAGGTCTGGAAGCCGCCGACTGAGCAGGGCGATGCGACGCTCCAACATATAGGGCATAGCGGGAGTGCCGGTGAGAAACACGCCCGGTTCGGTGTCGCTGGACACGCCGGTCTGACCGCCGAGTTTGGTGCCGCGGGCCAACGTGATGTGGCCGCCGATCCCAGCCTGACCGCCCAGGACAACGTAGTCCTCCAGCGTCGTGCTTCCGGAAATTCCGGCCTGCGCGCACAGGATGCAATGCCGGCCAATGATCACGTTGTGCGCGATCTGCACCAGATTGTCGATTTTGGTGCCCTGCCCCACCACCGTGCGACTGAAGCGGGCGCGATCGAGGGTCGTATTGGCGCCGATCTCGACGTCGTCCTCGATCACCACGTTGCCGACCTGCGGCACCTTGGCGTGGCGACCGTCGACGACTTCATAACCAAATCCATCCGAGCCCACCACTACGCCGGCATGCAGCCGCACGCGTTGTCCAATTTCGCAGGTGGTGGCCACACTCGCGCCCGGCCCCAGCCAGGAGTCCGCGCCGATGCGAGCTTCCCGCCCCACAAAAACCTGCGCCTGCAAATGCGCCCGTTCCCCAATGTGTGCTCCGGCTTCGATCACGCACAGCGGCCCGACGGTGGCGCTGGCGGCGACGACGGCATCGGGCGCCACCACGGCGGACGGATGCACCCCGGGTGCGGGCCGCGGCCAAAGCTGCTGCTCGATGCGGGCGCAAATTGCGGCCAGGGCGGCGGACGGATTGTCGACCAGGAGGTAACATTGCCCGGCCGCCGGCTCCCCATCGTAATCGGCTGGCAGCAGCACCACACCTGCGCGGGAGGTGCGCACGGCGGATTTGTATTTGGGGTTGCCCAAAAAGGAGAGATCGGCGGCTTCGGCAGTTTCCAACGCGGCGATGCCGGTCACAGGCTGAGTGATCGTGCCGCGCACCGCGCGAGGGCCGACGATCGTCTGCAATTCTTCGAGGCCGACGGCTATGTCCATGCCCTCTCACGTTGCGGGCGCGGCCGGTCGAGGCAATCCGGCAGTCCGGCAGCGAATATAAAAAGACCCCGCTCGGTCAGAAGCGGGGTCGCAGAAAAACTGATCCGTTGCCGGAGCGGAAAATCAGGGGAAGGTGACGGTCGGGGTGTCCTCAGCCGCGGGAGCCGCGGAAGCGCCGGAAGACGCCGGACCGGTGGCCGGAGCGGCCGGAGCGTCGGCCGGCTTGTTCTTGTTGATCTCGGTCAACACCGCCTGGGTGATGTCGAGCGAGTCATCGCTGAAAAGGACGGCGGGCATGCCGAGGAGCGACGGACCGGACTTGTCGAGCAGCAGGCTGGCGCCGTTGCGCTTGGCAATGTCGACGGCGATCTTGCTGATCTCCTCCATCAGGAGGGTGCGGAACTGCAGCACGCGCTGCTTGAGCGACTCGCTGCTGTTCTGGACCAGCGCGTTCATCTCCTCCTGCTTGCGGCGCAGCTCCATGACCTTGTTCTGGGCGTCGGCCTGGACCTTCTGCTTGGCGTCCTCGGAGAGCACCGGGTTGTTAAGCTGTTCGGCGATGCCCTGGGCTTCTTCCTGCAGGGCGAGGCCTTCGCCGTTGAGGCGGTTGATTTCGGCCTTCACGCGCTCCTGCTCGCCTTGGAAAACGACGTTTTTTTCCGCCGTCTTGTAGTGGTTGTCGAACAGGTAGGCCATGTCGACGATCGCAATTTTGGTCGTCTGAGCGGAAGCAACGGCGGCAGCCGCGGCCATGGCGAAGAGCGCAATGATGGGTTTCAGGGTTTTCTTCATGATTTAAGAGGAAGTTGGACTAACAAATTAGAATCGGGTGCCGAACGAAAAATTGAACTGGTTGCCCTTGTCGTTCACGTCGTCGGTGGTCAACGGGATACCGAAGTCGAGGCGCAGCGGGGCGCCGGCCACGAAGAGGCCGAGACCGATACCGAAGTTGTCGTTGTAGCGCGCCGGACTGAAATCGAAGGCGTCCTCGTTGACGAAACCGGCGTCATAGAAGATGGCGAAACGCACGGGCGAGACGATGTCGATGGTGTATTCGAGCGTCAGCATGCCGTAGGTGTTGCCGCCGATCGGCTCAGCGGTGGTGCTGTCCTTGGGACCGACTTCGCGGTATTCGAAACCACGCAGCGTATAGGGACCGCCGAGGAAGAAGCGTTCGTAGAACGGCACGCTGGTGCTGTCGCCATACGAATCGACCACGCCGCCGCGCAGAATGATCGCGAGCACCTGCTCCTGGAAGTCGAACAGCGGATAGAACTGCGAACCGCGGAACTCGACCTTGTAGTAGTCGGCATCGCCGCCGAACGGACCGCCGGCCACATCGAAGCGCAGTTCGACGCGGTTGCCGGAGGTTGTATTCACGATCTTGTTACGCGTGTCGCGTTCGAGCGTGAGGCCCACGCGGGAGATGGCGGTCTCGCCGGCGAGCGCCTGGATGACCGGCGGCGCGTTGGGCGAGATATCGTCGATGTCGACGATCTGGTAGGAATAGGACAACTGCCCGTTCACCAGCTCGAACAGGCGCTTGCGCATGTAGATTTCACCGCCGGTGCGGATTTCGCTGTAGATGGCGCTGTTGAAATCGGAGGTGGTGCGGAAGAGCGTGAAGCCGGTGGCGAGCTGTTTCTCGAAGAGCCACGGCTCCTCGAACGACAGCACGATCTCACTCGACTGCGAGCCGAGCTGGAGGCGCAGGCGGAACTTCTGGCCGTCGCCCTGGAAGAAGGAGCGGCGGTTGAAGACGTCGAAGTTCGACTGGGTGAGCTCGGCGAAGATGACGGCGCGTTCGAGCGAGCTGAAGCCGGCACCGAAGGTGAGGTTGCCGGTGCGGCCTTCCTTGACCGCGACCTTGAGGTTGCGGCGACCGGGGATGTTGGTGGTCTCCGGCGTGAGGTTCACGTCGTCGAAGAAGCGGGTGTTTTCGAGACGCAGCTTGGAAATCTCCATGCGCGAGGTGTCGAAGATTTCGCCGGGGCCGAGCACGAGCTCGCGTAGGATGACGATGCTCTTGGACTTGGTGTTGCCCTCGATCTTGATCGATTCGACTTCGTAGGGCTCGTCCTCG
>CBINJL010000195.1:0-6202 GCA_966250925.1 uncultured Opitutus sp.
AACTGATCAACTCAGTCCCTGACTCCCAAGTCTTCAAAACGTGGGTAATCCCAAAGATAAAGAAGAAAGAGAAAGAGGCGGGGCTGCCGGGGCTTTGCGGTCTTGGCGCCCTTTGCTGTCTTTGCGTTGAAGTTCGATTTCGGGTTTTGAACGCGAGAACGAGAACGATTTAAGGGCGCCGGCGGTCTTTCTCGGGCGGGGCTTAATTGTCCAACAGGTAGATCTCCAGCAGGGCGATGCCTTCCGAGGAAGCGCTGGGCTGCACGTGAACAGTGTAGGCGCCGGGGGGGAGCGTAACGAGCACGACGGCATCCCGCGACAGCGTGGGCAGTGCGAAGGCGCCGACGGCTTCCGCACTTTGCGCGATCGCCGCGGCGTCGGGCGAATCGCTCCAATCGTTGTTCTGCGCCAGCGGGGTGCCGTCGGCGGCGAACAGGCGCAGCAGCGGATCGCTGAGCGCGAGGTTCACGCCGTAGTCCACCAAGGTGGGACCGATGCCGCGGATGAGCAGTCGCAGCGGACGACCCAATTGGTCGGGGTCGTCGATCACGAAACCGGCCGCGAGCACGTTGTCGCCGTTACCGGCGTAGCCGCGGAGTGAAAGGTTTCGCAATTCCACCGCGGCGGTGTCGTCGGGATCGTCCCGGTAGATTTCCGTCAGGGCGATGCCTGCTTCGCCATCCTTGGCTTGCGTGAGCGTGGAATAAATCCCGGGTTGCGCCCGGCGGCCGAGCGCGGCGTCGCGGCTGTTGACCGGAACGGTGAACGCGCCGACCCGGGCGAGCAGCAGGCCGTTGACACTCGTCTCCGTGGCCCAGTCGTCATTGCGCGCGAGCAGGCCGCCTGGTTGTTCATGCCAATCGAGCACGGGATCCGGGAGGGGTGCGGCGATATCGAACGCGGCCAGGCTGGGGCCGATGCCACGCAGGAGCATGTTGACGTCCGCATCGGCGTCGGCCGGCGCCCCGGCCCGACGCTCAAGCACGAAGCCGGCCATGGCGGAGCGTTCACCGGAATCGACGCGAGAACGGCCGGAAAGGTTGACCAGGCGCGAGTAGCCGCGGGGGCGAAAATCGACCACCGGTCCGAGGGCGCGTCCGGCGGCATTTTCCACCACCAATTGGTAACGTCCCGCGTAGGCGGCGGAATAGGCGGGCAGTCGCAACGTGCCGTCCGCGTCGGTGGTGACCGCTTGAGTAGCGTCGAGGGGAACCCAGTGCGCCTCCGCCGGGGAACCGCTGAAGAACGGAGCCCGGAGTGAATACGGCGCGCCGAATTGCGGCGTCGCGCCGGAATACGGAGTCCAGCGCTGATAGGCGGAATCCGTCGTGTCGTGATGATAAACGAGCAGCGTCTGGGCGATGACCGGGAGGGCGCCGGTGTGGTCGGCGCGGGCGGACGCTTCGGCGAAGACGCGGACGAGGTTGGGGTCGTTCGCGTTGGACGCGACCAAGATCACGCCGCCGTCGGCACGGGGCAATACCGGTCGAAGTTGGGTCGGCGCGTGGTCGAGTCGTTGGGGGACAAAAAAGCCCGGGTCCAGGGTGAGGCTGGCGGCGGGGTAACGCACCATGCCCAGCCCGGCGACGGCGCCATACACGTCGCCGTTTGCGGTGAGTTGGAGGTCGGCCCGGGGAAGTCCGACTGGCAACGGACGCGTATCCAGCGGCGATCCGTTCGCGGCGTAGCGTTCGTAGTTTCCGTCCGCGAGTCGCGCCCAGGTGCCGTCGTAGAGCAGCGTGGGCGGGAGGGCGAGATTGGGATTCTCAATCGGAGTGAAGGTCGTGTCCTGATTGCCGGTGTCGGTCAGCACGATGGTGCGTCCGGGCGCGGACTCGCCGGGTGTCGTCGGCGCCAGCACGCCGTGCACCGCCACGCGTCCGTCGGGAAGGCGCACGGCGGAATGGAAGTCCACGAAACCGAAGCTGGCGGGCGAGCGGGTGAATTCCACCGTGCCGTCGCGTTCGACCCCGGCGAGGTATTGGTAGGACATCAGCAGCAGATCGGAGCCGGTCCGATCGACGGCGGCATTGAGAAAATCCTGTTCGAGATCGAAACCGGCGGGGAGGGCGAAGGGCAGGGCATTGCCGGAATCGTCGTGGAGGAATGGCGACTCCGAGAGCACGAAGGCGCCATCGTCGAGGACGCCGACCAGCGAAGGCAGGCCGTAGGCGTAGTAGTGGAAGCGTGTGTAATCGAGCAGCGCGGTGCTGAGCGTGAAATGGCTTCGGTTCTGGCCGACGCCGGCCCAGTGGGTGGTGAATCCGACGACCCGACCGTCGGGTAGCACGCGTTGCAACGTTGTCTGGTTGCGATCGCCGAACTCGCAGGCGGTCAGGGCGGGATTGGCAAAATGGGAGACGGGCAACTGGCCGATGTTGACGGGAGTAATCGTGGTCGTTTCGCCGGCCCAGACGGCGCGATAGTTGCCCGCGTCCGCGGCGCTGAGGCCGGACAAGGTGAGCTCGCCGATTGCGGTGGTCGCGATGATCAGGTCGTCGCGATACCACGTGACAGTGGCATCCTCCGGCGACTCGACTTGCAGCGTAATCGATCCGCCGGGGGCGAGGTAATCCGGCCGCCCGGGGAGATTGCCCAAAGGGGAGTGCAGCGAAATTTCGGGTGCGGCGATGGCGCCGGAAGCGACACAACCGATGAGCAAAGGGAGCCAGCGCAGGGACATGACGGGGAGGGAAGGGGTTGAGCAACCTAGGCCCGCAGCACGGGAGGGGAGACCAGCAGCGCATCGGTCATCGCTCGCGGCAGACCGCGGGCTTTGCTGACGATGAAGGTCTTGATTTGGCCGAGCGTGCAGAGGTGTCGCAGTTCCTCGGCGGTGATGTTGATTGAGAACACCTCCTCGGTGAGGAGCACGATTTCCATCAAGGTGAGCGAGTCGAGGCCGAGGTCTTCGCTGAGGCGCAGGGTGTCGTCGGCATGCTGCAGACGCGGGCGCAGATCGGGTTCGACAAAACGTTCGATCACTCCGGAAACGATCACGGGCAGCAGCGCGGCGTCTCCGGTTTTTCGATACGCCAGGGCGGCGTCGACGGTGCGCGGCGGACAGCGTTTGAGCGCATCGCGCAGGGAGTCGTCGGAAGGCATGGGCAAGGTCATCGTGTCGTTTATGACAACTGAACCCGGAATACCCGCTAGTCGGAGGGCGGAGGACGGAAGACTGGAAGGGTCTAAATGTCCAAAGGTCGAAAAGTCTGAAAGTCGGAAGCGGCGCCGATGGCGCAATGCTGCGAAATGTAGGGGCGTCGCTTGCGACGCCCGTGGCGGTGGCTTTGCGGTCCTTTGTGACCTTTGCTGGCTTGGCGTTAAACTTCGGTTTCGAATTCGAGAACGAGAACGAGGACGAGAATGAGAACGAGTTTTGGGGCGAGGCATCTCCGCGTTCGGGGAGAAAGATTAAGATAAAGAAGAAAGAGAAAGAAAGGCGCGGAGGCGCCGGGCTTTGCGGCCTTTGTGCCTTTGCGGTCTTTGCGTTAAACTTCGGATTTGATCGGCCTCAGAACTCCGTCGTGACGGACAGGGAGTAGGTGCGGCCGCGCCAGTCGCCGTAGGGTTGCACGCCGGCGTTGGAGGGGCCGTTGGCGTAGAGGGGGTAGCCTTGCTTAAAGACGTTGTTCACCCGGAGTTGGGCCTTGAGCGCGACGGGAGAATCAGGCGGCAGCAGCCAGTGTCCGAGATCGGCCTGCACGTAGGTGTCGGCCTGCCAAAAGGGATCGATGGTGCGGGCGCCCTGGCTGGCCCATTCCCGTTCCGGCAGGCGCCGCGAATGGAAGTATTGTCCGTCCATCCCGAAGGCGAAGATGCGATGGGACCAGCCGGCGCCGACGGTGGCGCGGTATTCGAGCAGCCCGGACGAGCTGCCGCTGGGGTGGCGGATTTCGTCGATGGTCGGGTCGTTGGGCAGAATCTGGCGTTCGAATTTGTGAAAATACACGCCGCGGGCACGCAGCTCAAAAGTGCCGCCGGCAACTTCACCGCGGGCGAAGTCGATCGTGCCCACGAGATTTTGGGAATGGCGGCCGGCGAGATTGAAACCTCCGGTGCGAATCTCCGTCACGCGGCCGACGGCGTAGGGATCGTCGGGCGCGCGGGGCTGGCGCACCACGCGGTCGGGAAAATACTCTTCGAGGTTGAGCAGTTCGGTGGTGCCGAGGCCGACGATTTCGTTGGTCTTGCGGGTGTCGAAAAAGTCGAGCGAGACGCGGAAGCGGTTGCGCTCTCCGCGCTCGTAGATGACGCCGAAGGTTTGAGTGACGGCGTTTTCGCTCTGCAGGTCGGGATTGATCACGGTGCGCTCCCTGACGTCGTAACGCTCGTTGCCGCGGCGCGGGTCGGCGATGTTGACCGGGATGACGCCGGTGCCGCCATCCACGCCGTTGCCGATGTTGCTGCTCATGTAGGGCGTGGGAAAACGGTTCGACGTGGTGAAACTGCCGCGAAAGGTGAGGCCGTTGCGCAGTCCGAGTTTGAGCGCGAACGTGGGCGCGAAGTTGGTTTCGGCGGCGTTGTCGGCGACGATGAGCCGGGTGGCGATGTCGGCGTCGAGGGAGTCGATCCAGCCGGGCAGGCGGTGCCGCGGCCAGAGCGGGGCTTGCAGTTCGCCAAACACGCTCACGCGTTCGAGAGTGCGGCCGCGCCAGCGATCGGGCGGGCGGACCAGAGTGCCGTCGCCGTAGCGCATGACGGCCTCGTAGCTCTTGAGCGTCATGACGCGGTAATCGGCGCCGAGATTGACCACGCTGGCGCCGGTGGGCAGGCGGAGGTTTTCATGGGTGAGGCGAAAGGCACCATCGAAGGTTTCGTAGTCGCCGAGCGTGGCGTAGTGATCACGGGCGCCGGTGTAGATAAGCACCTCGTCGTAGAACGCTTCGGGCGGGGGATGGAGCTGCGTGTCGCGCAATGGATTGTAGTCGCCGCGATCCACCAGCGCCTGCCAGCGGGCATCATCGACGTCGGCGATGCCGCGATACTTGGTCGTGCTGTGGGCGTATTGGGTGTCGATCACCGCCTTCCAATCCCACGGCAGGGTGACGAGTGCGCTGCCGACGAGGGAAAGGAAATCGAGTTGGGCTTCGCTGTAATCCTGGCCGAGGGCGACCGGGGTTTCGTAGAGCGAGACGCGAACATCGCGGCCGAACGGATTGAGCGGATTGGCGCCGCGCAGCAGCAGGTCACCGGAAAAGACATCGTAACCGCGATTGACCGTGGTGCGGGAGTAAGCGGCATCGAGTCCGAGTTCCAGCCACGGCGAAACCTCGAACACGGAGGATGCGAAATACAGCTCGCGCTGCTGTTCGCGGCCGTAGGGGAAGTCGACGCCGTTGAGCGCCGTGGCCAGCGTGCCGGGAGAATCGTAGAGGGCAGTGTTGCGCACGCCCTCGCGTCCGGCGAAGGCGCCGAGTCCGCCGCTGCCATCGGCGCCAGGGGCGACCGAAGTGATGCGCTTGTCGGCATGATCGAAGAGCGGTCCGTCGCCGGCGCTGCGGACGTTGGGCGTGGCGTAGTAGATCGGATCACGATCGGAAAACGTGTCGGGCACGTTGTCGCGGTGGTATTTGAGCTCCGAATCAGTGGCCGGGGTGGTTTGGACAAAATTGGCATTGAGGCGCAGACTGAGACGGCCATCGAGAAAGCCCTCGGTGTGCATCAGCGACGTGGCCAGGTAGCCGGCATCAAAGCCCTCGGTGGCGTTGGTGTAGGTGGTGGTGATCTCGCTGTGGCGCACCGGATGTTCGGGGCGCAGCAGAATGTTGATCACGCCGCCGACGGCGTTGCCGGTGTAGAGCGCGGACGCCGAGGCTGGGAGCACCTGCACCTGCTGGACGAGGGAAAGCGGGATGAAGTTCACGTCCGGCGGCTGGTAGCCGTTGGACGAACCCGGCACGCGGCCGGAAGTGAGGGCTTCCGGCAGGCGGCGGCCGTTGACCAGCACGACGGTTTCCTGCGAGTCGAAGCCGCGCAGATTGAGATTGGAGCTGCCGCTGGAGAACAGTTCGCCGCCGCCGTTTTGCTCGGGCGGCAGGGCGGTGGCGTCCGTATCCAAAAGTTCGCGACGAAGGAAGTCGTTGAGATTCACCACGCCGCTGCGGGTGATGCGGTCGCGGTCGTAGATGATGAACGGCAGCGCGTCGTTGAGGCTGCGGGTGAGGTCGAGGTTGCCGCCGGCGCGGCGCGGACCCCAGAT
>CBINJL010000196.1:0-6190 GCA_966250925.1 uncultured Opitutus sp.
ACCGTCGTCATCGGCGGAAAGCTCGCCGACACTGGTGGTCCACGACGGAAACCACGCGATCGAACCGGCCGATGGGAGTGAATTCATTCATGTCGGCGGTGATCACCCGGATGTTGGGCAGACCGCGGGCGGCGGCCTCGGCATCGATGTGGAGTTTTTGTGTCCGGGAATTGGATACGGCGGTGATGCGCGAATGGGGAAAGCGGCGCGCCAGATGCAAAGTCAGCGAAC
This sequence comes from uncultured Opitutus sp., assembly GCA_966250925.1. Taxonomy (GTDB): domain Bacteria; phylum Verrucomicrobiota; class Verrucomicrobiia; order Opitutales; family Opitutaceae; genus Actomonas. The sequence goes on from CBINJL010000196.1 coordinate 232, forward strand.
CCCAGCCGCATCCCAGCTCGAGGATGTCCTGACCGTCGGCGAATTCGCCGCGTTCCAGATAGAGATCGAGCATGTGCGTCTCGGCCTCGTCGAGGGACTCGCGGCCGGTGGGATAGAGGCAGCCGGAATACTTGAGTCGGGGACCGAGGCAAAGTTGGTAAAACCGCGTCGGCACCTCGTAGTGCTGGGTGTTGGCGGCATCGGTCTGCTCGGCGATTTCGCGCGACTTGAGATCGGAGACATAGGCCGCCGGATCATAGTCCGCCGCTTCGCGCAGGCGCTGAGCGAGCAGGCGGCGAATACCGAAACGGATGAGCGCGTCGGGCAGGAGGTTTTTTTCGAGGAGGCGATCGATCATGCGGAGTCGGGGTCGCGCCGCGGTGGGCCGGGGAAGAATTTATTGGTGGTGCGCTGATAGGCGCGAAAGGCGTCGCCCTTGGATTTGAGCGAGGAGGCTTCGGCCGTGGGGACACCGGTGACATTGAGCAGGAGGTGGAGCAGGACGGCGGGGGCGAGGAGTCCGACCCCGCCCCACGCGGAACCACAGGAAAAGAGCCCGAGACCCAGCCAAACGCACCAAGTGAAGAAGTAGTTGGGGTGGCGGCTGAAGCGCCACAGGCCGACCGTGCAGACCTGACCCTTGTTGGCGGGATTGCGGACGAAGGCCTTGAGTTGGGCGTCGGCGAGAGTCTCACCAATGAGGGCAAAAACGGCGAGCGCGGTGCCGATTGTTTCCCAGGTATTGAAGGCCGGCGAGGCGTTGCGGGTGGGAAAGAAAAGCGGCGCGCTCAGGATGACGACGGACACCGCTTGCAGTTGGAAAAAACCGAACATCATGGGGACGAAGTTGCCCTTCCAATCCTCGCGCAGCTGCACGTAGCGGCTGTCCTCCTGCGGGTGGTGGCTCTTGACCCGCCGGTGCAGGTGGCTGCCGAGTCGCACGCTCCAGACGGTGGCGAGCGCGGCGATGACGAGGTTGCGGGCAACCCATCCCTCGCCCGTGAGCGCATAGTGCCAGGCGACCGCGGTGAAGCTGTAGGACCACACGACGTCTACGATGCCGTAGTTGTCGAGGCGCCGGGCCCAAAGATAGGCCAGGGCGAAGAGCACCATCAGGCCCAAGGTGGCGGTGAGGAGCGTTGGGATCATGGAGCGGAGTCGCCGAGGCGCAGCCGGGCGAGGCGGTTGATGAGCGGACGGAGCGGCAGGTAAGTGACGAGAAACAACAAGGGCGCGGTGAGTGCCCACGACGTGAACGCGTGAACGCCGGCCCAGCCGAACTTGTGCAGGAATTCGGCGAGGGAGAGGTCGGCGAAGTTGCGCAGCATCTCGACCACCGAGAATGGCTCACCCTTCGTGCCCCAGATCCATTCTCCCATCTTCACGTAGACGACGATCATGGGCAGGTGAATCGGGGTCAGGAGTTGGTTGAGGGTCTGCATGATCGGTTGATTCAGGCGCAGGGCCATGCCGGCGATCAGGTTGGTGAGCCAGGTGAAGCCGAGGAAAGGGAAGAGGGAACAGACGGTGGAGACGGCGAGGGTGAAGCTGATCCGGGCGGGCGTGACGCCCTGGGTGAGCTGGCGGACGACGGGGTCGACGAGCCGGCGTTGCCAAAAACCCCGATGCGACGCGGAGGCGGCATCGGTCCGGTTGGTGGCCTCGCCGGTCATGAAAACAACGGTCCGGCGCCGAGCGCGTAGACGCCAACGCCCGCCACTACAAAACCGAGCGGCAGGCCCCAGTGTCCCGTCCGCTGCCGGGTGAAGACCTCGCCCAGACGTTCGATGCGATCGATACGGAAGAGTTCGATCAGCATGTAGACCGCCATGGCGAAATTGCCCCAAAGGATCACCGCGACCAGCCACAGGATGCGTGCTGCCAGCGTGGGTTCTTTCCAGGCGACGAAAACCCAGAACGTAATGAAGGCGAAGTAGGCGTCGAAGAGCGTGGCGACAAACCACGGGTTGGTGCGCACATCATCCGGTATGCCGAAGATGGGCTGCTGCAGGCTGGCCCAGCCGATCAAGGCCGACATGCAGAGGAAGATGCCGAGAAAGAGCAGGCGTAGTGACCAGAGCATGACAGAAGAGTTTGGGTTGTCGGTTCAGAGCGAAAGATTGTTGGCGCGCGTGTGGAGCGTGTGGACCACGCTGATGTTGCGCATGGCGAACGCCGCTTCGCAGTAGTGCAGGTAGTAGGTCCACTTGCGGATGAAGCGGGCGTCGAAGCCGAGGGCCTGCACCGCGTCGAGGCGGGCATGAAACGTTTCGCGCCAAAGCCGCAGCGTGCGCGCGTAGTCGGGACCAAAATCCTCCACGGCATGGAGCACGAAACCGCCCTCGCGCGAAAGTTGCGTGTTCACGCGATTGAGCGACAGCAGCAGGGAACCGGGGAAGATGTGTTTCTGGATAAAATCCACACCGCGGCGAAACGCGTCGTAGCGGTCGTCGGGACAGGTGATGAACTGGAGCGCCAGCAGGCCATCGGGTTTAAGCAGGCGATCAAGCGTCGCGCAGAAGGTTGGCAGGTAACGGTGTCCGAGGGCCTCCATCATCTCGATCGACACGATCTTGTCGAAGGAGCCGGTGAGCTCGCGGTAGTCGCAAAGTTGCACTTCGATGAGGTCATCCAGCCCGGCCGTGGCAACGCGGCGGGTCGCAAGGTCGAACTGCTGCCGGGAGAGCGTGACCGTCGTGACATGACAGCCGTAGTGGCGGGCCGCGTGCAGCGACCAGCCGCCCCAGCCGGTGCCGATTTCCAGCACGCGATCGGAAGCCTGCAGGCGCAGGCGTCGACAAAGCGCGTCGTTCTTTTCGTGCTGCGCTTCCTCCAGCGACAGCTCCGGATGCGTCCAGCGCGCGGCGGAATACATCAGCGTGGGATCGAGAAACAGCGCGAAGAACTCGTTGGAAAGATCGTAGTGTTCGCTGATGTTGCGACGCGCGTGGGCCTGACTGTTGGGACGGAGCAAATGACCGAGGCGATTGAAGCCGCGCAGAAGATTAACGGCGATGTTGCGCAGGCGATGGCGCGAGCCGGACAGGGTGGGCGCGTTTTCCAGATTGAGAAGAAACCAAGCCACCACCGCCGTGAGATCGGGCGTCTCCCAATCTCCGTCGACGTAACTTTCGCCAAAGCCAATGTCGCCGGAGAGGACGCATTTGCGGAAAAAGATTTCCCGTTTGATTCGGATGAGGGCCGGCGCATCCCCGTCAGATTGAGGCCGGCCAAACACGATGATCTCGCCGTCGGGCAACTCGATTTGCATCCGGCCGCGCTGCATGTCGCGCAGGGCGGTCAGCACGAGGCGGCGGCACACGCTGCCGGAGCGTTGCGCGGAGGAGCGAAGAGAAGTTGCGTCAGAAGTGGAGGTAACGGGCGAACTCATGGGCGCACGGCGAGGTTGGCGAAAGACACGCCTGCAGATTCAGGCGCTCACAGGGGTAGACGGCTGGATCAAGCGGATGGATTTATAAAATCGTGAATTCGTTTCGGAGGTCTGATGGAAAGGTTTCTGAATCCGGTGCGGGCGCCGATGCGTCTAGGTCTGTGAGTGAACGTTCTGGCAAAGTCATCGCTGTCGCCGGAGTTCGGTTGGTTGACAGCGCGTCCAAGTGGCCGTTCGGTCAGGGCGCGCCGCGGCCTGTTGCATGACGCCGTGCCGATGATGACGTCGATCGACTCCAACGATTCCCAGCCACTGGTGACCCGCCTGGGTCGCGGCGAGGCGACGGCATTGGGCGAAGCCTATGATGAGCACGGCCCGGCAACCTACGCGGTGGCGTTGCGCGTGGTCGGACAGGCGGGCGAAGCGGAGGAAGTGGTGCAGGACACCTTTCGCGCGCTGTGGGACCATGCGGCGGAACTCGCGGAACGGGGTGTCAACCTGCGCGCATGGCTGATCACGGCCGCCCGGCGGCGCGCGATCGATGTGTTGCGCAAACGCAGAAGCCGTATCACTCCGGCGACAGAATTGAATCAGGTGCAGGCGGCAGGCGCTGCGGAACACGCGACGGTGGAACCGTTGGCGCGTGACACGATTCTGGCCAAGGAGCAGACGGCGGAAATTTGCGACGCGGTGGAGAAACTACCGTCCGAACAGGCGGAGGTGGTGCGTTTGGCGTTTGGCGCGGATCTCTCGCAACAGGAGATTGCGCAGCGTCTCGGACTGCCTTTGGGCACAATCAAATCCCGCATGCGTTATGCGTTGATCAAGCTGCGCGGGCTCGTGAAGGAGGGCGGCCATGACTGATCGCGATCACGAACTCATCGCCGATTACGTGCTGGGCGAACTCGACGACGCGACGCGCCGTGCGGTCGAATCGCGTCTGCGCACCGACGTGGCCTTTGCCGCGGAAGTCGGGGCGATGGAAGCCGCGGTGGCGCTGGCGGTGCAGGCGGAAACCGCGCCGGCGAAGGCTCCGCCGCATCTGCGCACGCAGGTGATGGCATTGACGGAATCGGCTGCGCCGGTGACAGCAACGCGCCCGGACAATCACGCTGTTTTTCCGTTCTGGAACTGGCTGGGTTGGGGCGTGGCGGCGGCCTTGGCGGTGGCGTTGGTTGTCACCGGACAGCGCCTCGACCGCCGCACCGCAGAAGCCGAGTCGCTGCAGGGTGAACTCATCGCCGCGCGTGATCGTTTGGAAACGATCACGACAGAGCTGACGACGGCGGTGACGGAACAGGGCGAGTTGGTCCGGCGGATCGCGGCCTTGGAGTCGCGCCGTTCGCTCGACCAATTGCGGATCGCCGCGCTCTCGTCGCAATTGGAGCAAGCCAATGCCTATGGCGTTGCAGTCTTCGATCCCGAGTCCGACGAAGGCGTGATCGAGGTGATCAATCTCCCGCCGATCGATGGGGAAACGCAGGACTACCAGTTGTGGGTGGTCGATCCCCAGTATCCGAATCCGGTCGATGGCGGCGTGATCGAGATCGATGACGAAGGCCACACGCGCGTGCGCTTCCAGGCGCGCCAGCCGGTGAGCGAAGTCGCGGCGTTTGCTGTGAGCCTGGAGCGAAAGGGCGGCGTGCCGGTGGCGGAAGGCCCGATGATTCTGGTCGGCGCGCTTTGACCGCGATCCGAAGTCACTGGGCGTCTTCAGCCTGGTTACTCAACGAGGCGTGAGGTCGATACAGCCCGCGTTGATCGTCCGGGCGGGCGGCCTTGGCAAACCACGGCACCCGCCGCATCCATAGGCGCAGCGCATGCCAGTGAATGAGAAAGATGACCCGAATCGTCAGCAGCGGATAGGTGAAGAGAAATGCGAGCAGGGTGGCGTCCGTCAGCGGACGCGACGGACCGGTGAGGGTGCTGGTGAGCGTGCGCCGGCCGGCGGTGTAATCATCGATCTGAACCGCGAGACGTTCATCGGGAATCCGCAGTTTGAAGTCGAATTCCACGTCCACGTCGGAAAACGGCGACACGTAGAAAAATTTCGGCGTGCGCAGGCGGTAGGCACCGTCGGACAAGGTGTCACCAGAAAGCAAATACGGCTTCATTTCGTGAAACGTGTTGGTCACTTCACAGATGGCAGCCACCGCCTCTCCGGCCGTATTGCGGATGAAGTAGAACGAGACGGGATTAAAACGGTAGCCGAGCATGCGGGGCAGGGTGATCAGCTCCACCCGCGGCGACGGACCGGCCTCGATGCCGTGGGTGGCCAAGTAATCCAGCACCCGTTGTTTCAGTGGCGGTGGTTTGGTCGGAAGCGTGGTCGCGCCGTCGGCCTGGTTGTGAATCGGCTCGGTGGTGGGCAGAAAATCACCATCCCGCAGGCTATAGAGATTGGCGCGGTCGACGGAAAAAAAGCGTAGGCGCCGATGCAGTTCCGGCAGTTCGTCCAAATCGACGCCGAGCATGAACATGCGATAAACAAACCGATGCCGCTTCGGATGGAAGCGGGCGTGCATGACATGACAGGTGTAGAGGCGGGAACGCATGGCGCGGGGTTAC
>CBINJL010000197.1:0-6189 GCA_966250925.1 uncultured Opitutus sp.
GGTGCACATCCGCTACGCGCATGCGGAGGAAGGCGAAGGGCCGGTGTGCGGCTGGATTGCGGGCGGAGATCGCGCCTACGGCTTGGTGTTTGCCTGGGGCGCGGTGGCGATGGCGCCGATCAGCGTGGGGGTCGTGGCGGTGGGCGGGCTCGCGATCGGCAACGTGAGTATCGGGGTGCTTTCGCTGGGCACATTCGCATTGGGCGGGCTCGTGTTCGGTTGTGCGGCGGTGGGGGTGAAGGCGATCGCCTGGCTGTCGGCGCTCGGTTGGAGCACGGCGCAAAGCGGCGGTTTCGCCCTGGCGCGACTCGCGGCCGAAGGCTGGATCGCGCTGGCGGAACACACCAACGATGCCACCGCGCGGGCGATCATCGCGGAAGCGCACGGCGAACACACCATCCTGATTCTGCTCGGCCTGATCGGAGTGCTCACGCTCACACCGATCATCTACTTCGCCAAAGCCGTGCGGCAGCGGTTTGGGTCGGGGCAGGGCAAGTGATCCTGAGGGCCGCAATTGATGAGCCATGTTTAACGCAAAGACCGCCAAGACCGCCAAGACCGCGAAGGCCGTAAAGAAAGGCGGTAAGGTGGTGGCAACTATGCTGCAGGCACGGACGCGTTGATCGAAGAATGCGGCGCACCGGATGGCAGGGCGGCGGTCAACGCTGGCATGTGGATCATATTTGCGATCATCTGCGTCATCCTGCCGCCGGCGGTGGTGGCGATCCGGAAGGGGTTCGGCGCGGAGTTCGTGCTGAATCTCGTGCTCACGCTGGTGTTCTGGGTGCCGGGCGCGATTCACGCGCTCTACGTCGTGTTCAAGACCGACGGCACCAAGTCCATCGCCTGAGCTGCTGGACAAATTTTCGAATCCGCCCCTCCACCGTCCGCTTATTCCGTGGAAGTTTGTTTGGCGGCGAGACGGGCGACTTCCTTCTTGGTTAGTTTTTTGGGGGCGCGTTGGCCGGGTTTGGCGGCGTTGGCCGCGTCCTTGGCCTGCAGCGTTTGATACCGGCTCGCCAGTTTCTGATCCTTTACTTCGAAGTGGTATTTGATGCCCATGTCAGCAGCCGGAACCCAAACCGCGTGGCCCGCAACGGGAAAGCCGAGCCAGGCGCGGAAGCGGGGGCCGAGCGGGAGCTCGGCGTTTCTAGGGAAGCATTTCGTAGTGCGGTGCTTCAGCCCGCACTTCCCGGGGTGTCCGAGGTCGGTTGCGCGGGACGGATCTGTTTCGAGAACGAGAACGATTACGAGAATGAGAAGGAAGGGGGCGTTGTAGGGGCTTTGCTCGCAAAGCCGCCCGGCTGGAGCAGCTCACGGCCACTCCACCGCGCGGCATTCGCAAGCGAACGCCCTACATCGTGTGCGCTATCCCGCGTAGGGTCGTCGCTTGTCGACGACCGGTTGCGGCGTGCCTGCCAATGGGGACATGCCTGCCAATGTGCCTGCCAATGGGGACATGTCTTGACTTTTGACATGAGGAAGCCGGACGCACTTTTTGCAGAAAGTTTGTCACCTCGGGCGACTCGCGGGGCACTTGTGGGCAAGGACCTGCTGCGGCGGGCCGATTTATGTCTGAATTGAACCCTCGATCCTTCCTTCAAATGACGAACAAAACTACTCCCGATTCCTTTTCTTCTTTGGTCATCGCCAGCGGTCTCTCGGCGCTGGCTGCGGTCAGCATCGTGGCGCTCGCCTTCTGCCTCACCGATTCACTTTCTGCGGTCGGCCTGTGGGCCGTCGCGGCGATGGTGGCCTGCCCCTGCGCGATGGGGCTGGGCATGGCCTATTTTCTCACCCGCGAGCCGATGATGGCGCGGCGCGGTTCAGATTGAACCTAAATTCCGCAGTTTAACCGCCGAGGGCGCAGAGATCACAGAGCAAGATTCTGCCAAGCCCACTTCATCTCGAATTCAGCCGTTGGGTGAGCGCCTGCGCAGTTGTCGCTATCTTCTTACTGCCTTTCTTTGCGGGCTTTGCGTTCTCTGCGTTAAATATTAACCGCAGAATTCAGGTTAAATCGCGCCGCGAGGATCGCGTTGTCGTGGTCGACGCGGCCCTGGAGGCTACTGGTGTTCCTCGTAGCTGATTTCGATTTTGGCGGCGAAGGCCTTTTGTTTGGCCGCGCCTTGGAAGCGGATGCTGTGGGTGAGCTCGTCGTAAACGTATCCGTTTTCTGGATTCGCTGGGGTTTCCTCACCGTCGACGAGGACGCGCAGGCTGGGGGCGTAGAGCGTGGCGCCGATTTCGACCGGATCGAGGGCGACGGCGACGGTGTCGGCGATGCGATCGCCGAGGGCGGCGAGCGGGGCGGAGAAATCGCTTTCGATGTTGAGCACGGTGCCGCCGGTGAGTTCGGCCGCACGGCGATGGGAAACGTTGGCCGGTGAGACCACGGCGTGCATCTCGATTTTGCCGCGCTGATTGCCCTTCACGATGATGAAGGGGCGCAGGACCCAGTAATTGATGTAGCTGTCGAGCGTCTGGCGCTCGGTGGGGTGGTCGGCGTTGTAATCCTGCAACAGCTCGGGGAGCGTGCCATCCTCGACCCACTTGGCCTTGCGTTCGCCGTCGCGGGCGGTTTCCCAAGTGGCCATGCGGGTTTCCTCCTCGTCCATGAAGAAGACGACGATGGTGGTGGCTTCGGGGCGGAGGAGCGCGTGCTGGCCGTTGTAGGCGCCGGCGACGAAATTATACACGGCGGTGAAGGCGGTGCGGTTGCTGTCGCCGTTGGTGCCGACCCGCACGAGCTCGGCAAACACGGTGTCGGGGGTCTGCGGCGTGACCCACGGCTGTCGCATCACGTCGAGCGTGACGAGGTTGCCGTTGCTCGCGACCTGCTTGTTTGCCTGCTCGGGCCGGCCGTCGCGGTCGAGCACGGGGCGACCGGAAGCGCTGAGCTTGGTGCCGCGCACACGCTTGTAGGTGCGTTCGCCGGTGTTGACGAAATCGGTGGTGAGCACGCCGATGCGGTAGTCGAGCTGGCGTTCGTCGAAGAGGCGACGGAAGCGGCGGAGGTTGTCGGCGATGCGGCTCTGATGCGGCGCCATCGACGGCGAATTGTTGATGACAAAAACAAGGTCCACCTCCCGGCGGGCGGAGCGATCGGCGAGTTTCGTTTTGAAAGTGCGGATCGGCTCGATGCTGACGGTGACCACGTTTTCCACCCCGGCGGCGGGATTGTTTTCATCGATCGTGTAGTAGGTGAAACGATCATCGCCGATGAAGTTGGGGGCGGGCGCGTAGGTCAGTTCGCCGGTGGCGCGATCGAGGCGGGCGGTGCCGTGGGTGGGCAGGGCGGTGTCGTCGAGCACGTAGGCAATCCGGGCGTCAACGAGCGTGAGGCGGTCGGCCTCGTTCATGAAATCCTCGTGATTGGGGAGCTTGGCGGAGACGGCCTGATTGGGCCGGGTCTGCAGCACGACCGGGGCGGCCTGCACGTCGAAGGCGCGATCGGTGCTCACTTCGAATGAGTCCATTTCGAGCGGCGGCGGTGGCGTGACGGCGATTTCCACCGTGTTGTCGAACACCAGTCCGGTGGTGCGGTTGAGCACCTGATAGCTGAAGGTGTCGACGCCCTCATAGTCGTCGGCCGGACGGTAGGCGAAGTAGCCGAGGCGGGCGGTCTTGTTGGCGAAGACATCGGGATCGGTGCCGCCGGCGAGCCCGACCTGACCATGGAGCGGGTCGGAGGTGAGGGTGAACACCAGCTCATCGGGCAGTTCGCCGCCGAGGATGGCGGGCGAAACGAACAACTGGCCGGAGAGCCCCTGGCCGTCGGCCTCGAAGTGCATGGTATGTTCCGGCGTGGTCGACTGTGGTGCGGTGCTCGCCGCCGGAGCGGTCTCCTGCGCGGGGGCAGGAGTGAGCGGCGCCAGGATGGCGACGCAGAGGGCCAGCAGACGTCGGGCGGAGCCGGCGCGGAAAGGGACGGAAGCGATCATGGGTTGAAACAGGTTTGGCCAACATGGATGGCTGAAACGCGCGCAGGTTCCTCGGGGGGGGGGACGGCAACGCGTGTTTCGGGCGTCGGATGCGAGGTGGCGGCGTCACGAATTCGGAGGGAGGTGCGGCGCGGCGAGCACGTGGCGGATCGCTTGGCTGAGGGAGGCAATGGTGAAGGGCTTGGCGAGGAAGTGCTGGGGCGGGGTCGTGTTGCCGGTTCCGAGCAGGCGGCCTTCCGCGTAACCGGACATGAAGAGGCAGCGCAGGTTGGGTTGCCGGGCGGTGAGTTCGGCGGCGAGTTCCGGTCCATTCACGCCGGGCATGACCACATCGGTGAGCAGCAGGTCAATGTCGTCGCCGCGCGTGCGAATCCAGTCGCGGGCTTCGGCGGCGGTGGCGGCTTCGAGGACGCGATAGCCGAGGTTGGTGAGGAGGCGGACGGCGACGCGGCGCACGGCCTCCTCGTCCTCGACGAGCAGCACGGTTTCGGCGTCGCCCGGTGCGGTGGTTTCGCGCGCGACGGAGAGGTGGGAATCGGGGGGCGTGCCGTCGTGACGTGGCAGATACACGGCGAAGGTGGTTCCCTGGCCCGGCGCACTTTCCACAGTGATGAAGCCGTGGTTCTGTTGCACGATCCCGTAAACGCTGGCGAGGCCGAGGCCGGTGCCCTTGCCCACGGGTTTGGTGGTGAAGAACGGTTCGAACAGGCGCAACCGATCCTCGGGCGGGATGCCGCAGCCGTCGTCGGTGACAGTCAGCACGACGAAGTCTCCGGCGCGGGCGTTGGGGTCGGCGTCGGGCGGAGGGGCTTCGAGGCGGAGATTGCGGGTGGCGATAGTGATGGTGCCGCCTTCGGTCGGCAGGGCGTCGCGGGCGTTGACGCAGAGATTGGTGAGAATCTGGTCGGTCTGGTGCGGGTCGATGCGCACCGGCCAGGCGGCGGCTGCGGGAATCCAGCACAGGTCGACGTGTTCTCCGATCAGCCGCCGCAGCAGCTTCAGCATGGGCGTGATGGTGGCGTTGAGATCGAGCACCTGCGGTGCGGTGGGCTGGCGCCGGGCGAAGGTGAGCAACTGACGGGTGAGCGCGGCGGAGCGATTGGCGGAGGCGAGGATTTCGTCGAGGTAGTCGCGCGCAGGGTGAGCGGACGGGATGTCGGCCTGGGCGAGGGTGGCGTTGCCGAGGATGGCCTGCAGCATGTTGTTGAAATCGTGGGCGACGCCGCCGGCGAGTTGGCCGACGACTTCGAGTTTCTGCGACTGGGTCAACTGCTGCTGCAGGCGCTCGCGTTCCTGCTCGGCGTGTTTGCGTTCGGAGATGTCGCGCACGATCGCCCAGTGTCCTTCCGGTCGGCCCGACGAACCGCGCAGCAGGAAGACGCGTAATTCCACCGGCAACGTGGTGCCGTCGGCGCGCAGATACTCCTTTTCGTAAACATCGGAATGGCCGCGCGGGATCACCTGTTCACGCAGGATGCGGGACTCCTCCCGCCACCATTCGGGCGGCGTCAGGCTGGTGTGGTCACGACCGATCAAATCGCCCGGCTCGCGTCGCAACAAGTCACAGAAGGCGCGATTGGTTTCGACGATGCGCGCGTCGGTGTCGAAACGCACGAAGGCATCGGTCATACTCTCGTGCAACTGCCGGTAGTCGCGTTCGGAACGACGCAGTTCGTTTTTGCGACGTTGGGCGACGACGAACAGGGTGAGGCTGACGGCGGAGAATGTGCCCAGCAGCGCGACGCCGATCAGCAGCCAGCGATTCTGGCGGCGTTCCCGGGCGGTGTCTCCGATGATGTTGGCGGTGAGATTGGGAAAGAAAATCCAACGCTTCATCATCGCCTCCAGGCTGCCATCCTCGGCCAGCTCGCGCATACCTTGGCGGATGCGATCGGCGGCAGCGGCGGCGTCGGGACGCGCGGCCAGCGCCATGTCGCGCGTGGGCGAGCGGGTCGGGAGCACGCGCAGCGGTTCACCTTCGCCGCGCAGCAGGGTGGCGAACAGCGTGTATTGGTCGATGTAGGCCGCATCGGCGCGCCCGTCCAACAAAGCCTCCACCGCGGCGCGGCTCGAATCGAGCGGCACCGCGACGAAGTCATCGAGCATCTGCGGCAGGGTGGTGCGGTGCACGAGGTAGTCGATATAGCTGACGCGCATGCCACGCAGATCGGCCACGTCGCGGATCGGGCTGGCCTCGCGCACTAGAAAACACGATTCGGCTTGCAGGTAGGGTTCGGTCAGGTGG
>CBINJL010000198.1:0-6136 GCA_966250925.1 uncultured Opitutus sp.
GTGGCGGCGCCGACGGCGGGGCTGCACTTCACCCCGGAAATTCTCGGACAACTCGCGCAAAAGGGCGTGGGCACGGCGGAGGTCACCCTGCATGTCGGGCTGGGCACGTTTCGTCCTGTCACGGCCGAAAACATCACCGATCACGACATCCACCACGAGTTCTACGATCTGCCGGTGAGCACTCAGGAAATTGTATGTTCCACCGCCAAACGCCGCATCGCGGTCGGCACGACATCGGTCCGCGCCATCGAGGATTTTAGGACGAAGAACGCGGCGCCGCTCGGACGCCCCCATGTCGGTGCGGCCGATATCTTCATCTATCCGCCGCGCACGTTTCGCGGGGTTGATGCGTTGATCACCAACTTCCACCAACCGCGCTCCACCCTGCTCTGCCTCGTGTCCGCGTTTTTGACGCCGGGTCGCACCGAGGGCATCGCCTGGATCAAGGAAATCTACGCCGAGGCGATCGCCCACGAGTATCGATTTTTCAGCTACGGTGACGCCATGCTGATTCTTTGAGGCGGGCCGTTGAACGTGACGACAAAACACGTGCCCTCTTGCGAAGCGTTCGCAAGCGGTTACCCATACCGCGAACCTTCCCGCAATCCTCTGTCATTCATTATGAAACGTCTGTTGCTTCCTCTCCTCGCCCTCGGTCTCGGCGCCGCCGTCCACGCGGAACCCGTCACCTGGAAAGTTGATCCTTCCCACTCTTCCGTCGGTTTTTCCATCCGTCACTTCTTCGCCAAGGTGCCGGGCACGTTCGCCAATCTCGAATCGACCATCGTGTTCGATGCGGAAAATGTCGGCGCCAGCACGGCCACCGCAACCATCGGCGTCGCCAGCGTGGATACCGACAACGAAAAGCGCGACGAACACCTCAAGAACGACGACTTCTTCAGCGTCGCCAAATTTCCTAACATCTCCTTCACCAGCACGAAGTGGGTGAAGACCGGCGAAAACTCGTTCGATGTGACGGGCGATCTCACCATCAAGGACGTGACCAAGTCGGTCGTGCTCAAGACCACCTTGCTCGGCAGCGGTCCGGGGCCGCGCGGCGCCACGCTTTCCGGTTGGGAAGCCACCACCACGATCGATCGCACCGCATGGGGAATCACCTACGGCACGCCGGCGGTGGGCGAAACGGTCGACATCACGATCAATCTCGAAGCCCGGCAGGAGTAATCCGTCGGCGAAGGCGCACGGGCCCTTTAGCCACCGCCACACCCAACATTTCCGGACCGGTGCCGTCTTTTCGACGGCGCCGGTCTTTTGCTTTTCAGCGTCCGCGAAATCCACCCATCCTTTGCCCTTATGACCGAAGACTAGCTGCAGGCGCTGATCGAAGACGCCACCTTTGACTACACGATGGGCGATCACGACGCCGCCACGCAGAAGATCTCAGCGGCAACGGCAGCCGCGCCCGATTCGTTTGCCGCCTGGCACGCCAGCGCCGAGATCCATCTCAACCTCGGCCAGCTCGACACCGCCCTGCACGCCGCTGAACGCGCCCATGCGATCGAGCCCGACGATCTCTTCATCAACACCACCCTTTCGCGCATCTGGGTGGGCAAGGGCGACAAGGAAGCCGCGGAAAAATTTGGCGCCCGGGCCAAGATGCTGGGCTGGAAACAGCAGTTGAAATCGCCCCCCGGCGCGCCCGACGGTCTCGCGTGAGCGGATTTTCGTCCGCAACCGGGGGTGTTTCACCACGTTGACACCGTCAAAGTCACCCACCTAGCCTGCGCGTCGAATGGATAAGCCCGCCTACACGCTGGAGTTTGAAAAACCGTTGCGCGATCTCGCCGAACAGCTCGACGCGCTGCGCCAGCGTTCCCTGGAAAACAATCTGGATCTCGGCAACGAGATCACCGCGATCAAGAAGAAGATCGAAGCGACCCAGCGGAACATTTACACCAATCTCACGCCCTGGCAGCGGGTGCAGATCGCCCGCCATCCGCAGCGCCCCTACGCCCTGGACTACATCAAGGTGCTGTGCACCGGATTTCAGGAGTATCACGGCGACCGTCGTTTCGGCGACGATCAGGCGTTGATCGGCGGCACGGCCTTTTTTCATGGCGAACCCGTCATGCTCATCGCCCAGCAGAAGGGTCGTGAAACCAAGGAAAAGATCGCCCGCAACTTCGGCTATCCCCAGCCCGAGGGCTACCGCAAGGCCCTGCGTCTGATGAAGCTGGCGGAAAAATTCGGTCTGCCGGTCTTCTGTTTCATCGACACGCCCGGCGCATATCCCGGCATCGGCTCCGAAGAGCGCCACGTTTCGGAAGCGATCGCGGTCAATCTCCGCGAGATGGCCATGCTGCGCGTCCCCAGCATCAGCGTGGTGGTCGGCGAAGGCGGCTCAGGTGGCGCCCTCGGCATCGGCGTGACCGATCGCGTGCTGGCCTTTGAAAACAGCTACTACTCGGTGATTTCGCCCGAAGGCTGCGCGGCCATTCTGTGGAAGGACGCCGCCGCCGCGCCCCAGGCCGCGGCCGCACTCAAACTCGACGCCGGCAATCTGGAAAAATTCGGTATCGTCGATGAGTTGATTTCGGAGCCCTTCGGCGGCGCGCACCACGACCCGGCCAAGGCGACGGCGGCGCTCGACTACGCGTTGCGCAAGCACCTCAACGACCTGAAGGGTCTCGCCGCCGACCAACTCCTCAACAACCGCTACGACCGCTTCCGCCGACTCGGCGTCTACGAGGAGGCCAGCGTTGCCGCCGGCTGAGCCGTCGCCATCGCTCCAACGCCCTTGGCAAAACGGATGGGCGCGGGTCTGGCCGGTCGCCCTGCTTGCGATCGCCCTCGGCCTGCACCTGCACGCCGTCACCCGCAACTTCTCCGCCGGCTTCCTGATCGGCCACGAATTTCGCCAGACGCAGACCGCGCTGAGCGTCGAATTCATCGCCCATGATCAGGATTTTTCCCTCGCCTATCCGACGCCGCTGCTCGGACCGCCGTGGACGATTCCGATGGAGTTCCCGCTCTATCAATGGGCCGCGGCGGCGGTGCGGTTGAGCACAAAACTGTCCGTGGCCGAAAGTGGCCGGGCGGTTTCGATTTTCTGTTTCTACCTCGGAGTGCCCGCCCTGTTCTGGCTCGTGCGCCGCGGGTCTCCACAGGCCCCCGCCACGCCTTGGGCGGCGGTCGCGGGGGTGCTGCTGAGCCCGGTGTATCTTTTTTATACGCGGGCCGTGTTGATCGAATCCACCGCCTGGATGCTGAGTCTGTGGTTTCTGGTCGCCTTCGTTGAAATGTGCCGGAGATCCAGCACCGGTTGGATGGCGTTTGCCGCCGTCGTCGGCGCCCTCGCCGCGCTGGCCAAGGTCACTACGTTCATGGTGGCGTGTGGCGGTGCCGCCGTGATCGGCCTGACCTGGAGTTGGCAACAGTGGCGCAATGCCGGCGCCGCGGCCTGGCGACGCACCGTGACGCTCGGCATCGGCAGCGCCGTGCTGCCCGGCATCGCCGCCCTGTGGTGGATTCATAAATCCGACGCGATCAAACAGGCATCGCCGGCCACGGCGTGGCTGAGCTCCGACCGCATGACGTCGTTCAACCTCGGCACCTGGACCGATCGAACTGATCTCGCGGGCTGGCGCGAGATCGGCCATCATCTGACCACAGTGCTGGCCCCTGCACCGGTGCTGATCCTCGGTCTCGTCGCGGCAATCGCCCTCGCCCTGCGCGGCCGTCGGCTGGCGTTGTGGTGCTGGGTTTGGCTCGGAGCCACCCTATTCACCTTTCCGGTGCTGTATCGGCACCACGACTACTACTTTTACGGCGCGGCCGCATTGGGATCGGTCGGTCTGGCCGCGGTGCTGTGTCCGCCGCGACGCGCCCGCGGGCTGTTCCAGATCGCCGCGCCGATCCTGCTGACGCTGTTGCTCGGCACGCAGTTTGCGCTCTATCGAAAACACTACCAACCGGACCAGTTGATCGAAAGCAACGGAGGCATGCCGATCGATCACCTGATCCGCGACCTGCTGCCGCGCAACGAAGTGATCGTCGTGCTCGGCCAGGATTGGGCCGCGGCGACCGCCTACTATTCACAACGTCGCGCCTTGATGATTCCCAACACCCTGCTGGACGATGAAGCGGGCGCGATCGCGTTGCTCGATGTACTCGACGAAGCACGGGTCAGCGTGTTGCTCGTCACCGGCAAAGGCAAAGAACGCCCCGCCATCGTCGACGCCATTACCCGGCGATTCAACCTGGCGCCGACCGCTTCCCTGCGCTCGGCCGAAACCGATGCGTATCTGAGCAAACGCCACGAAAGCCGGGCCATTTTCCAACTGCGCGCTCATCCCAACTACAGCGGCATCACGCTCCTCGCCCAGGGATTGCCCGATGCGTTGCGCACGCCGATCGTCGCCAACGGCGAGTGGCAAACCATCGCCGCCGACCAGGCGGAATCGTTGTTCTCCGCCATTTCACCCGCGCCCACCCGCTACCGCGCGCAATTCCCACTCGACGCCATCATGCTGGAGGAAGGCTGGGGCCTGCTGGCGCATCCGCGGGCGGAAATCGAGGTGCCGGTGCCCGCCGGAGCTACGACGGTGCGGTTCACCTGTGGCTTTCATCCCGACGTCTTCAAGCAGGCGGACGCGCAGACCGACGGCGTCGACTTCATCGTGCTCGGTCTCGATGCCGCCGGCAACGCCACGGAACTGTATCGGAAAACGCTGCGGCAACACGACGACCCGCCGCCGCGCGGCATGCAACACGTCGAATTCGCCCTCCCCACGCCGGTCCCGCGCTCGCTCAGCTTTGTGACCGACGGCGGGAAGAGTCTCGCCTTCGACTGGGCCTATTGGAGCGAAATTGTGATCGAGTGATTGATTGTGCACCGCGCGTCCGGTCGCAGTCCGCGCCAGCACGCTCGCGTTTCACTTCACCACCAGCAACTCGCAACGAGTCGCGCGTTTCGTCTTTTCGTCGTAGTCGATCAACACGCTTGAGATGCGCACATCCTCCTCCGCGACGCCGAACCGACGCGGCATGCCGTCGAGAAAACGCCCGACCACCGGCTCGATTTGCCGACCGAGCACACTGCGGTAAGGCCCGGTCATGCCCACGTCACTGATGTAAGCGGTGCCGTTGGGCCGCACTTCCGCATCCGCCGTCGGCACATGGGTATGCGTGCCGAGGACGCCCAGCGCGCGGCCATCGAGATACCAGCCGAGGGCGATTTTTTCCGAAGTTGCCTCGGCGTGAATCTCCACCAGCGCCGCATCGGCGAGTCCCTGCCCGACCGTCTTGGCCAGCATCGCATCGGCCCCCAGAAACGGGCAGTCGGCCTTCAAATTCATGTAGGTGCGCCCCAGCAGGGTGAAGACCGCCAACCGGAACCCGTTCTTTTCCAACACCAAATGGTCCGCGCCCGGACATTCCGCCGGCAGATTGGCGGGGCGGCACACCCGGGGCAGCGCCTCGATCTCGTGCTCCCAGCCGCGCTGATCCCAAATATGATCGCCGAGGGTGATCGCATCGACGCCCAGTTCGAACAACGTGCGCGCGATCGCACCGGTGATGCCCGCCCCGGCGGCGGAGTTTTCCGCGTTGGCGATGACGAAGTCGAGTTGGTGCTTTTCGCGCAGGCGACCGAGCCAGGTCGCGATCTTGTCCCGGCCGGGCCGGCCGACGATGTCACCAATAAAAAGAAGACGGATCACGCGCACAGGCTTGGGCGGATTCCGCGCCGAGACCAATCGCAAAGTCCGTCAATTTCTCCGCGCCACCACCCCGCGCGCCGGCCCGGATGGCGCCGGTTTAAGCGCTTGCCACTGGACGACCCGATGCGCTTAGCTCGGCCTCCTTTGCCCATTAACAAACTGCCATGAAAACGTCCTCCCAGCCCACTGATTTTCCCTCGCCTGAAATTGGCCGCGAAATGAACGGTGCCGACGTCGTAGTCGAGTGCCTCATTCGCGAGGGCGTGGACGTCATCTTCGCCTATCCGGGCGGCGCGTCCCAGGAACTGCACCAGGCCCTCGCCCGCACCGACAAGATTCGCGTGATCCTCCCGCGCCACGAGCAGGGCGGTTCCTTCGCCGCCGAGGGCTACGCCCGCGTCAAGGGCGATGTCGGCGTGTGCATGGCCACCAGCGGCCCCGGCGCGACCAATCTC
>CBINJL010000199.1:0-6129 GCA_966250925.1 uncultured Opitutus sp.
CGCGCAGGGCGGCGTCGAGCGAATCGGCCAGCGCCGCAAGGCGTGGTTGAGCGCGGAAGTGGAGATCAAGGAGGCCTGACCGATGCCCAGCCGCGACATCACCACCGATACCGAAGCCGCCTACCAGCAACCGCGGGTATGCGACGTATTCTTTTTCTACGCCGATTTTCCCGATGGCATCGTGCGCCTGTGGAACGGTTACGGCCCGATCACATTTGCCGGCGATACCTGGCAGGGCGTGGGCGATCTCGGCGGCATCGACGGCATCGCCGAATCTTCCGAGATCCGGGCCAACCCCCTCGTCGTCTCGCTCAACGGCCTGAAACCTGAGATCGTGGCCCTCGCCCTCACCGACGGCTACCAAGGCCGGGAAGTGCGGTTCTATCAAGGCGCACTCGATACCACGACGCGCGCCCTCATCGCCGACCCCTACCTGCGCTGGTCGGGCACGATGAACTACATGACGATCGACCGCGAACGCGGCGCCATCGCCATCACCTGCGAAAGCGACCTCATCGACCTCAATCGCGCCAGCGGGCTGAAATACACCAGTGAGGATCAAAAGACCCTCTACCCTGGGGACACGTTCTTCGACCTCATACCGTTGGGAGAAATCTCCTTTGGCCTCAAGGACGCCACCGCTTCCGCCAGCTCCAGCCCGGAATCGCCCAACCCCGCCGTAATCCGCAAACTGCGATGACTGCCCCCACCTCTCGCCGCATCAGCAATTGGCCTGCCGCCCTGAATCGATTCATCGACGCGCGGCGGGCGACCCCGTTTGCCTGGGGGGAATTTGACTGCCTCATGGCCGCCGCCGACTGCTGCCACCTCCTGACAGGTGAGGACCCCGCCGCCGCCTACCGCGGGCGCTACACCAACGAAGAGGAGGCGCAGGCAATCATCAACGGCGCAGGCGGCTGGGCCAAACTCCTGGCCAAGGTCGCAAAGGCTGCGGGTTATCGGCGCATCGCAACCAATCTCGCCCAGCGGGGTGACATCGTGACGTGCCTCAAAAAATCCAATCAACTCGGTCGCAGCGCCGCCGGCATATGCCTCGGCGGCATTGCCGCGTTTCCTGCCCCCCGAGGCTGGGTCTTTCTCCCGCTGACTGCATGCCACCGCCAAGCCTGGAGGGTCGGCTGATATGCCACAGGTAATCCCAGTCGTCATCGGTGTCGCCGCCAAGGTGGGCAGCACCATCGCTGCAATCGGCGCCACCAAAGTCATCGGCGGTCTCACCGTAGGCGCGTTGACCAAGGCCGCCTTTGTCGGCGGCTCCATCATCTATTCGAGCTCGCAGGCTCGAAAAGCGAAGCGGGCGGCGCGGGCGGAGTTGAATCGCGGGCAAAAGGTAATGTTTCGCGACACCGCCTCGCCCCGAGCGTTTCCCTACGGAGAAGTGCCCCTCTCAGGCCCAATCACATTTTGGCACCAAACGGGCGATGATGGCGAATACCACCATATCATCCTCACTCTCGCCGGCTGGGAAATCCAGTGTATCGATACCGTCTATTTCGACGAGACCGCGCTCACGCTCGACGGCTCCGGCAACGTCACGAACACGAAGTGGGCAGGATTTGCCCGCATCAAAAAGCACCTCGGCACCGCCTCACAAGCGGTCGACAGCGATCTGCTCAGCGCTTGCAGCGATGTGATCGACAGCAATTTCCGGGGTCGTGGCTGCGCCTACCTCTATCTTCGCCTCAAGTTTGACGCCAAGGTGTGGCCCAGCGGCCTGCCCAATATCTGGGCCATGGTGAAGGGCCGGAAGATTTTGGACACCCGCACCGGCACCACTGCCTACGGCAACAATGCGGCCAATGTTGCTGCCGACTGGCTTACCTTCTCGCGGCTGGGCCTGCGCACGGAGATCGCTGATACCGACCTCCAGGCGGCCGCCAATACCTCCGACGAATCCATTACCCTGGCCGATTCCGAAACCGAACCGCGCTACACCATCAACGGCGTGTGCTACGCCGACGTAGCGCCCGGAGAATACCTCCAGCAGATGGTCGACAGCATGGCCGGATTTTGCGGTCGCATCGGCGGCAAATGGTATATCCATGCCGGCGCCTACCGAACTCCCACGGTGACCCTCGGCCCCGATGACCTGCGGGCGCCAATCGGCAGCGTGCAGACCGGCCTGTCGCGCACGGAGCTATTCAACGCAGTGCGGGGCGTGGTGCGCCTCCCAGAGAACAACTGGCAACCGACCTCATTCCCCGCAGTGCGCAACGGCACCTACGAATGGCGCGTCGGCCGCTTCTCCCGCACCTTCACCGCCGATACTGGGACGGATACCCTCACCCTTTCCGCCGCCGCCATCTACGAAATCGGTGTCGGGTGCCGCGTGAGCACCACCGGCACCCTGCCCGCCCCACTGGCCGCCGACACGACCTATTACGTTATCGCCGTAGACGAGGACCAGATCAAGCTGGCGGCCACGCGGTCGGGCGCCCATGCCGGCACCGCGATCAACCTCACCACCACCGGCAGCGGCACGCATACCATCCGCATCGGCAATACCCACTGGCGGGATGTTGAACACAACTTCGTGACCTCGAATGGGCAGGCTCAACGCCTCGCCAAGATCGACATCGAGCGCACGGCCCAACCTATCTCATTTATCTGGCCCGGCAAGGCCTCCTGTATTCGGGTCAAGGCGGGCGACAACGTGCTCATCAACTACCCCGATTTCGGCTGGAGCGCGAAGCCGTTCGAAGTGGTCGAGCAGAAGTTTACTCTGGATCAAGTCTCGAACAAGTCGGGGCTCCCCATCGGCTACCGCCCCGGCGAAGACCTCATCCTGCGCGAAACCGCTTCTGGCATCTTCGACTGGAATAACGGTGAGGAAACCGCCATCGACCTCTCGGAAAACACCAACCTGCCCGACCCCGGCAGCGTGGCCGAGCCGACCGCCCTGGCTCTCACCAGCAACTCGACCACCACCGATATCCAAGCCGATGGCACGGTGATCCCCCGGATCAAAGTCACTTGGACCGCTCCGGCTGATCAAAAGGTGCTCGCGGGCGGATTCATCCGCATCGAATACAAGCTCTCCGCCGCCAGCGATTGGCGGCATGTCGATCGAATCCGTGGCGATGAAACCGAGGCCTATGTGCGCGACATCGTGATCGGCCAGGCCTACGACGTGCGCATCCGCGCGGAAACCCTGCTCGCCTACTCCGAATGGGTGGAGGCCGATACCACCGCCGCGGGCGATACCACCGCCCCCAGCGCCCCGACCGGGCTCACTGCAACCGGTGGGGAGCGCATCATCACCCTCGATTGGGACGACATCACCGTCCCCGATCTGGGCGAATACGGCATCTATCGGCACACCGCCAACAGCTTTGGCAGCGCCACCAAAATTGCCGAAGTTCGCGCCAGCAGATTCGTCGATACCACGCCCACCCCGGGCACGCCCTACTACTACTGGATCACTGCAATCGATCGTTCAGAGAACGAATCGAGCCCCAGCACGGTAAACAGCGCAACCGCGCTCGATGACCTCAGCGATGCCTTGGCGGATGCCGCGCAAGCCATCGCAGACGCCGCCACTGCGCAAGGCACGGCCGACGGGAAAGTGACGACCTTCGTGCAAGCGAGCGCGCCCACGGCCGAAGGCATCGGTGACCTGTGGCTCGATAGCGACGACGGCAACCGGCTCTATCGGTGGAACGGCTCCTCATGGGTCGACGTGCAGGATGATGAGATCGCCCAGGCGATTGCCGATGCGGCGACTGCGCAAAGCACCGCAGACGGGAAAATCGTAAGTTTCTACCAGCCCAGCGCCCCGACGGCGGAAGGAATCGGCGACCTCTGGACCGATACCGACGACAGCAACAAACTCTACCGCTGGAATGGCTCCGCGTGGGTGAGCATCCGAGATACCGGCATCGCCCAAGCCCTGTCCGACGCATCCCAAGCCATCGCCGACGCCGCCACCGCGCAAGGCACAGCCGACGGGAAAGTGACGACCTTCGTGCAAACGAGCGCCCCCACGGCGGAAGGCATCGGCGACCTGTGGCTCGATAGCGATGACGGCAACCGGCTCTACCGGTGGAATGGCTCCTCATGGGTCGACGTGCAGGATGACCAAATCGCAGAAGCCATCGCGGATGCCGCCACCGCGCAAAGCACGGCCGACGGGAAAGTTGTTACCTTCTACCAGACGAGCGCGCCAACGGCGGAAGGCATCGGCGACCTCTGGACCGACACCGACGACGGCAACCGGCTCTACCGGTGGAATGGCTCCTCATGGGTCGATGTGACGGGCATCCGCACCAACGTGCCCTCGACGCCAAGCGCCCCCACCTACAACTCCGGCAACACCTACCAGGGCGGAGACGGCACGGTCTTCGCCTACTTGCAACTCAACCTCCCCGCCATGCCCAGCGGCGGCGTGATTCTCAACGTCCTATACCGTGTGAACGGTTCCAGCCAATGGCGATTGGGCGACCAGAAAAATGCGGGCGGGGGAACCGCGCGCATCGATGACCTCGCCCCGGGGGTCACGTATCAATTCGCCCTCCAGGCGTTCAGTAACTTCGGCATCGGCTCCTCCATCTCCAGCGTCTTGACACAGGCCGCGCCAAACAAGACTGCGGGCCCGGCTAAACCCACCGGATTCACTGCGGTCCCGGGAAATTCCTCTGACTACACCTACGGCCCGCGGACCATCGGCGGCGAGAATGCCTTCACCTCGCTCCTCAGTTGGGATGCCCCAGCGGACAAAGACCTAGAATACTACGAAATCGCCGTTACCACGGCGGACAGTGATGCGGCTGCGAACGCCGCATCGGCGGCTGGCGATACAGACAAGGTTGCCGCCTCCCAGACATACCTCGTTTACGCGTCCCTGACGCTTTCTGCACGCTGGGCTCGCGTGCGGGGTGTAAATAGCTCAGGGGTGCCAGGCGATTGGCGCGATCTAGGCGCATCCTTGGCGGGTTATCTAGGGCTTCCCGCTGGCGACATGGTAGAGCAATCCAGCAACGCTGTCGTCGTCACCGCGATCAAGACCGGTGGCGCCAGCTCGCGGGAAGTCACCTGCCGATACCCCACCTATTTTCAGCCGACTCTGGCTGGTGGTAGCCCGACTGAAACCTACGACCTGAACATTTCGGCCGGCGGGTTCCCGATCAAGCCGTCCCATGGCCATGTGAGCGTCTATCGCGACGACGTCCTCGCCTTCTACGACGGTGGAAGCGCGTCCAGCACCTCCACCAACGCTCGCATTGTGTTTTACACCCCCGACGGCTCCAACCTCCCAAATGCCGCCGTCGGCGGCGCGGTCACGCTCGAACTCTACACCTGATCCCCATGGCTCTCCTAAAATCCTGTATCGTCCGCGGCACTACAGCCGCTTACTTCCGCGTCGAAACCCTCAAATACGAGCGAGGGAAAAAGGAAATTTCCGCATGGCTCAACCTCTACGTGGACGCCGAGCACGCTGCCGCCGTCAGGGTTGAGGCTGTCAAAGCAAACCTCGCCGTCGATGAGAACATCGCCAACGTTCGCTTGCGCTGGGCGGATTTCGACGAGTATTTCGAGACCGGAACCGCCGAAGACGACAAACTCGTGCAGCAAATTTACCTGGCGATGAAGGCTGGCAAGGGGGTTACAACCGACCTCGGCGGCGATTTCTTCACCGACGCCGAAGACGTGTGAACGGGATCACCACCAAGCCGGAATTTCGTAGACCTCGATCAGTAGCTCGCCGCCCGGCTCGTCGGTTTCAACAACCACGTTAACAATCCCGGATTCCAGCCCGGTCACTTTGACGAGGATGGCCGCATCCTTCGATTCCGGATGAAGCGGGAACGCCCCCACGGCTTCGAACGCCGAGCGAAGCGGTAGCGCATCCCCCCAGTCGTCGTTTTCCATGACCGTCTCCGCATGGATTACCTTCAGCTTCGGATCGGGATTCCCTTCGACGCCGAAGGCATTGAGCATTGGCCCGATTGCTCGGACCAAAAGGCGCACGGGTTTATGGCCGGTCACGACGAAACCAACGATCTGAGGTTGGCCGGCCGCCTGCACGCGGGTGCTCATATTCAGCAGCCGCGAAGGCTCGGGAATCCCCCCAGAATCAGCCAGGGAGACAGCACAGCAGGAAAACAGGAC
>CBINJL010000200.1:0-6127 GCA_966250925.1 uncultured Opitutus sp.
CGGCCGTGGCGTCGCCCGGCGCGGCACGGCCAACGCCGGGTCCAAACCGGAGAGGTAGGGAAATCCCGGGGCGAAGCCGATCGCCTCGACCACGTAATTTCCCGCCAAATGCCGCGCCACGAGTTCGTCCGGTGGCAGGCCGAGCGCACGGGCGATTTCCGTCAGATCCGGGGCATGCAACGCGTCGTAACACACCGGCAGCGAGATCGAACGCACCGCCGCCGTGGCTTCACTCGTCGCGGCCGCGTCCCCCGCGAGTGTTTTCAGCCAAGTCTGCAACCGGTCCGCCACCGCGGCGGCGTCGGCCGTGTGGTGCAAATACACACCGGCGGCCGTCGCGCCGGTCACGATTTCGACGATTTCCGGCCAGTGCCCAGTCCGCAACTGACGCACGATCCGACGGAAGGGAGCCGTGCCGGCCTCACCTCCGTCCAGCAGCAGCCCCAGATCGCCCAAACTCTTGATCGTCATCGCCCCTCATCTTTCGGCCACGACCGGGCGACACAAGTCCCGGTAATTTCCGTTTCCCGACCGGCTGATAGTTGGCCGGTTAGGGTTGAAGTCTCGCAACGTTGCAGGGATACAGGGCGGAATGTCTTCAAAAATCCCGATGATCGCGGCCCTCGCGCTGGTCTCTCTGGCCGGTTGCGCCAAGGATGAAGTCCACTCCTATCGGACCCCCAAGGAAGCTCCGCCGCAGTTGCCGGGCGCAAATGCCAATGTCGCCGCCTCCGCCGCGTCGGCCGACACTCCGATCACATGGCGGGCTCCGGCCCATTGGCAGGAACAACCCGCCAACGGCGTGCGGCGCGGCAGTTTCACCCTGCCCGGCGAAAACGACACTTCGGCCGATCTCTCGATCATCGCGTTCCCCGGCGACGTCGGCGGACTCCCGGCCAATCTCAACCGTTGGCGCAATCAGATCGGCCTGACGCCGTTGCCCGATGCCGAAGTGATGGCGCTGGTGGAGCATGCCGACACGCCTGCGTTTCACGTCGATTTTGTCGACATGGTGGGGCAGGCGGGCGGCACACCGACCCGCATTCTCGGCGCGATTTTTGAATACCAGGGCAATTCCTGGTTCATCAAACTGATGGGCCCCGAGCCCCTCGTTGCCGCCGAACGCGAGAATTTCCGCGCCTTCGTCCAAACCGTGGCCCCGGCCGCCCCCTGAGCCCCTATCGCCATGTCCGAATACACTTCCGCTTTCCTGCGTCTGTTTTCCTCGCTGCGGCTCACCGTGGTGCTGCTGGTCATGTCGATGGTCCTGGTCTTCGTGGCCACGCTCGCGCAGGTCCAACTCGGCGTCTGGGGCGTGCAGACCAAGTTCTTCCGCACCTTCTTCGTCTGGTCGCAAATGCCGGGCACCTCGATCGAACTGCCGGTCTATCCGGGCGGTTTCCTCATCGGCGGTTTTCTGATGGTGAACCTCGTCGCGGCGCACCTGACCCGATTCCGCTTCACGTGGAAAAAACTCGGTATTCACCTGACCCACTTCGGGCTGATGGTGCTGCTGGTCGGCGAGCTGGTGACGAGCCTGTTTCAGGAAGAGTATTCGTTGCGCCTCGGCGAAGGTGAGACGCGCGCCTACTCGGAAAGTTTTCGCCGCAACGAAGTCGTGCTGATCGATCAGACCTCGCCCGATTTCGACGAAGTCGTGTCCATTCCGGAATCGCTCATCGCCGCGGGCGACCCGATCCAGCATGGCCGACTGCCGTTTCGCGTGACGACGCGGGCCTATTATCCGAATGCCAACCTGGGCATGAAAAACTCGTTGCCCAACGGCGACCAGACTCCCGGCCTCGCCCCCAATCCGGCCACGCAGGGCATGGGCCCGCAACTCGCGCTGTTTCCGATGCCGGAGACCTTCAAGGATCAGGAGCGCAATCTCCCGGCCGCGTTGATCGAGTTGGAAGGGGCCGAAGGATCACTCGGCGTGTGGCTGGTTTCGCCGATGCTGGTGCAGGGGCAGAGCTTCGACTACGCCGGGCGGTCGTGGCGCATCGCCTTCCGGTTCGAACGTGAATACAAACCGTTTTCGCTCACGCTGCTGGAGCTCAAGCACGACGTCTATCCGGGCTCGAGCATCCCGAAGAACTTCTCCTCCCGCGTGCAGGTGCAGGCGGTCGATGGCAGCGAAGACCGCGAAGCGCTGATCTACATGAATCATCCGCTGCGCCATCAGGGTTACACGTTCTACCAATACCAGATGGACAGTGCCAACGGGTTCAGCGTGCTGCAAGTCGTGCGCAATCCCGGGCGCGCCCTCCCCTACGTCGCCTGCATTCTCATGACCCTCGGCCTGCTGTGGCAGTTCGGCTACCACCTCGCCACCTTCACCCGCCGCCGCACGGGGTGAACTTGGTCTATTATCACCGCAGAGAACACAGAGATCGCAGAGTATGAAAACCGAGACAAACGAACTCTCCTACCAATTGATTGGCGCGGCGATTGAGGTGCATCGGGAACTCGGGCCCGGGCTATTGGAATCAGCCTACGAAGCCGCCTACTGCCATGAATTGATGCTGAGAAACATCCGGTTCGAACGGCAGGTTCCGATGAGTGTGCGCTACAAAGGTGTGGATATAGAATGCGGCTACCGCATCGATGTGCTCGCCGAGAGTCGACTCGTGGTGGAATTGAAGGCGGTGGAAAAGCTCCTCCCCATCCACGACGCCCAATTGCTGACCTACCTGAAGTTATCGAAGCTATCCTTGGGACTGCTCATGAACTTCAACATCGGCATCATGAAAGACGGTATCCGTCGCCTCGCCCATAACTTGGATTGAGCCTCTGCGCACTCTGCGACCTCTGCGGTTCAAAAACAAAAAATCCCTTTCGATGAAACGTTTTTTCCCCTTCCTCATCCTCGGCCTCGGACTGCTGATCCTCACGCGCGGCGTGTGGTCGCCGGGTCCGAAGAGCGACTTCGACCTCGAAGGCTTCGCCGAACTGCCGGTGCTGATGAACGGCCGCATCAAGCCAATGGATACCGTGGCCCGCACCAGCCTGCTGATCCTGCAGGGCCGCCAGCGCGTGAATACGTCGACGCCTGAGCCGCTCGACCTCGACACCACCACCTGGCTCCTCGACGTGTTTTTCCGGCCGGAGCGCGCCGACGACTACCGCCATTTCGAAATCGTGCATCCGGGCGTGCTCGACGTGCTGCGTCTCTCCGTAACCGACGGCGATGCCAAGAAACGGTTTTCCTTCAACCAACTTTCACCTCAGCTCGCCGAACTCGACCGCCAGGCACAGATGGCCGACGAGATCGATGCCGGCGCCCGCGACGCTTTTCAACGCGGCGTGGTCGAAACCCGCAACCGCGTCGTCCTTTATCAGCAGCTCAAGCACAGCCTTGTCCCCGCCGACGGACGCAATTTCCTCTCCCAGCTCCAGCGGCTGCAGGACGAGTTTGAAGCCGGCGTCGCCGCCGTGCGCGCCCGCGCCGCCGGTGAGGAACACGACGAAGCGCTGGCCGAACGCATGATCGATGTCGGGCAGACGTTCATGCAGCTCGATCAGGTGGGCTCGATCCTCCCGCTGCCGCCGCTCGGCGAAGACAAGTCGGACATGGCCTGGCAAAAGACCGGCCGCGCGCTGCTGGAGTCGTTTCAAACCGGCATGGTCAATCCCTACGCCATGACCTACGCCGCACTGGCCCAGTCCTGGCGCGAACAGAATCCTGAGACCTTCAATACTTTGATCCAGCTCTATCGGGACCAATTGAACAGCGATTTCGCCGATCGCCTCAGCAAGGTCGACACCGAGGCTGCATTCAACCGGGCGCAACCGTTCTATTACGCGGCCAATGTCTACGTGCTGGCCTTTCTCCTCGCCATCGTTTCCTGGCTCGTCTGCACCCAACCGCTGCAAAAAGCCGGTTATTGGCTGCTCGGACTGGCCTGGATCGCGACCACCGTCGGCATCGCCATCCGCATGTGGCTGGAAGGTCGTCCGCCCGTGACGAATCTTTATTCCTCCGCCCTCTTTGTCGGCTGGGGCTCGGTCGGACTCTGCCTCATTCTTGAACGGATTTACCGCAACGGCATCGGCACCACCGCCGGCGGCCTCACCGGCTTCGCCACGCTGTTGATCGCCCACCACCTTTCGATGCAGGGCGACACGCTGGAAATGATGCGCGCAGTGCTCGACTCCAACTTCTGGTTGGCGACGCATGTCATCATCATCACGATCGGCTACTCCGCGACGTTCCTCGCCGGGTTCCTCGCCCTGATCTACATCGTGCGCGGCGTGTTCACCACCTCGCTGGACCGGCGCACGGCTGATGCGCTCAACCGCATGGTTTACGGCATCGTTTGTTTCGCGACACTCTTCAGCCTCGTTGGCACCATCCTTGGCGGCATCTGGGCCGATCAATCCTGGGGCCGCTTCTGGGGCTGGGACCCGAAGGAAAACGGCGCGCTCATCATCGTGATCTGGAACGCCGTGATTCTGCACGCACGCTGGGGCGGCATCGCCCGCACCCGCGGCATCATGGCACTGGCGGTCTTCGGCAACATCGTGACCAGCTGGAGCTGGTTCGGCACCAACATGCTCGGCGTCGGCCTGCACAGCTACGGCTTCATGGACGCCGCGTTCTGGTCGCTGCTCGGCTTCGTGGCGAGCCAGCTGCTCTTCATCGCCCTCGCCTACATCCCGGCGGACAAATGGCGCAGCGCGCCGAATCTCGTCCGCGCGTAATATCAGCGGTCCGTCGCGATCCGCATCCCGCCCTCCCCCCCGTAGCGCCGTGCTTCACGCCGGCGCTATTTTTGTATTCAGATTTCAACCACAAATTTATCGCCCAAAACTTCAGCGGATTGTTTTACCCTATGTTCCGCAATTGAAGTTTAACGCAAAGATCGCGAAGGCCGCAAAGCACGCCAAGAAAGGCGGCAAGAAAATAGCAACAACTCCGCAGGCGCTCACCCCGCGGGTGAATCCGAGATAAGGTGGGTTTGGCGGAATCTCACTCTGTGATCTCTGAGGCCTCTGCGGTTAAACTACAGAATATAGGGTTACAGGAGGAAACAGAGGAGAACAGAGCCTCTCCACCGGCGGGCTGCCGTGCTTCGTTTTCCTTCGTTTCCTTCTGTAAAAACCAATGCCTTCAGGCGTTTTGGTTTCAGATCGAGACTGCGGCACGGGGTTTCCACGGTCCGGAATGTCCGATCCATTCCGCGCCAATTTGTGCAAGCCGGACTCCCTTTCCGGCCTAAAAAGCAAACGCCGCGACGGGGCCGGTGGACGGACCACAGTCGCGGCGACTAAGCTATGACGAAACGAAATGGGATCAGCTCACGGCGGCGCCGATGCCGGCGCCCACGTTGTGGAAGGTCGCGTCTTCCGGCAGCACCACGCGGTTGCAGAAGTCGCCGAACTCTTCGCCGTCCTCACGCTCCTTGGCGTAGCGTTGGATGACGGGCGTGAGCATTTCGACCGCTTCGTCGATGCTGCACTTGGGCGACACGAGGCGATTGACGCGGGTGCCGTTGTATTTCGCGCCGATGTAGAGCGCATACTTGCCCGGGGCCTTGCCCACAAAACCGATTTCGGCGAGATACGGACGGGCGCACCCATTGGGGCAGCCGGTCGTGCGCAGGCTGATGGCGTCGTCGGCCAAACCGGCCTGCTCCAGCACGGCTTCGAACTTTTCGAGCACTTCCGGCAGCACGCGTTCGCTCTCGGCCAGGGCCAGACCGCAGGTCGGCAGCGCGACGCACGACAGCGCGTTGAGGCGCAGCGGCGAACGCTCATTTTCCTTGTCGAGACCATACTTGGCGAGGATGGCGTTGATCTCGTCCTTCTTCGCGGCGCTCACGCCGGAGATGGTGACGTTTTGCGACGGCGTGAGACGGAAGTCGCCTTCGTGAATGGCGGCGACTTCGCGCAGCGCGGTCTTCATCATCCAGCCGTCGCGGTCCTTGATGCGGCCGCTGAGAATGTGCAGGCCGTAGAACCAGGTGCCGTCGGCGCAGGCGTGCCAGCCGTGCGGGTCCTGCACGGTGGTGAACTTGACTTCGCGCGCCGGCGCGAAAGTGACGCCGGAGCGTTGCTCGACCTCGGCCTTGAACCAGTCGATGCCGCGATCCTCGATGGTGTATTTGAGGCGGGCATGCTTGCG
>CBINJL010000201.1:0-6110 GCA_966250925.1 uncultured Opitutus sp.
GAGATCCGGCGTGTTCACTTCGTTGAGCGCCGAGTACAGCGTCATCGACTTACCCGAACCCGTCGGCCCGCAGTGTAGAATCATGCCGTAGGGCTGGCGGATGCATTCGCGGTACTTGGCCAGATTCTCCTCGGTGAAGCCGAGTGCCGGCAGCGGCAGCGTCGTCTTCTGCTTGTCGAGAATACGCATGACAACGCCTTCGCCGTGATTGAGCGGCGCGGTCGAAACACGCAGGTCGACGTCGAGGCTCTTGCGGGTGTAGTGCTTGAAAACGATGCGTCCGTCCTGCGGCAACCGGCGTTCGGCGATGTCGAGGTTGCACATGATTTTGAGGCGCGCGATCAACGCCGGGCCGACCTTGCCGGGCAGGCGCAGCTTTTCCTGGCACACGCCGTCGATGCGGTAGCGCACGATCACTTCGTGTTCCCACGGCTCGACATGAATGTCGGACGTGCCGGCGAAGTAGGCGTCCTCGATGATGCGGTTGGCGAGGTCGATGATCGGCCCCGACTCCTCGTCGGTGAGCTCCTCGTCGCTCCCCTCCCCGCCTCCGCCGAACTCCATGCCGATGGCGCTGACCACATCGGCGAAGTCGGTCGAAGGCGCGTGTTCCTTTTTGAACTTCTCCGCGATCTCGGTCTCGTTGCCCAGCATGCGCACGACCTGCAGGCCGGTCATGTCGTGGATCTTGGACGCGAGCGTGACGTCGAAGGGATTTGAAACGGCGATCAGCAGCAGTCCGCCAACCTCGCCCACCGGCACCACGCGGTGTTCCTCGCAGAAATCTCGCGGCACGCGTTCGAACGTGCCGGCATGCACCTTGTAGCGGCCCACGTGAAACGGCGGCAGGTTGAACGCCCGTCCCTTCGCCACCTGCAGTTGAAAGGCGGTCACGCCAAAATCGGACGTGAGCAGCTTGTCGAGCTGCTCGCCCGACAGTTCCTCCGGCCGAGCAAAAATCGCCTCACGCTGCTCGAAGGTCAGGCGGCCCGCCTCTTCCAGCGCGGCCACGATTTGAGTCTGAATTTTTCCCAGCGCCATGACGTATCAGTTTTCCGGTGACGTTGCCGCCGTCGGCCGGGGATGACTGCTTTCGGCCGCCTCCAGATAGTCGGCGACGCCGTCGAGGGTGGTGCCATACCAGAGGACGCGGCCGTCATACTTCCCTTCCCAGAATTTGCGCACGGCCGGGCTCAGGTAGTAGGCGGTGGCGAGAAACGTCGTGTCCTCCTCCTTGTCGAACGGCACGGTCCAGGTCGCCCAGCATTCGTCGAAATCGAGCGCTTTGCGCAGGTCTTCGCTGGTTTCGTAGTGCCGCAGATCAATCACACCGGTGCCCTGGGTCTCGCGCTGATGCAGCAGCACGTCCTCTTCGCGCACGGCGTTGAGATCGTAGGCAAGGATGCCGAGCACGGTGCGCTGGCGGGCGCCGCCGTGACCGAGCATTTCCAACAGCTTTTCGTTCGCCGCCTCCAGGTCGTCGACCTTGATGAGATTGTGTTCCACCAACTGTGCCCCGAGCAGGCGGTTGGCGCGCATCATCAGGGACCGGTGGGCGGGATTCATGACGTCGGCTTCGCGGCGGCCGGGACGAGCGTGCGCACCTGCCGGCGCAACACGGTCTTCAATTCGTCCAGTCCTTCGCCGCTTTCGCAGGAGATCGGCACGACTTCCACCCGGTGTTTGCGGCGGAATTTTTTCAACCAGTCGGCCGCTTCGGGCAGGTCCATCTTGTTGGCCACCACCAGCCGCGGCTTGGTCATCAGCACCGGATCGTAGGCTTCGAGTTCGGCCAGCAACGTCTCGTAATCGCCGCGGGGGTCGCGGCCGTCGACCGCCGCCATGTCGATGAGAAACATCAGCACGGTGCAGCGTTCGATGTGACGCAGGAACCGGTGACCGAGGCCGCGGTTGTCGCTGGCGCCTTCGATCAGGCCGGGCACGTCAGCGAGAAGCAGCCGGTCGTAGTCTTCAGGGAATTCGATCACGCCGATCTGCGGATGCAGCGTGGTGAAGGGATACGCCGCCATGCGCGGACGCGCACGGGTGATGCGGTTGGTGAGCGAGGATTTGCCGGCGTTGGGAAAGCCCACCAGGCCGATGTCGGCGATGGATTTCAGCACGAGGCGATACACGCCGTTTTCGCCTTCCTCGCCGGGATTGGCGCGCCGCGGGGCGCGGTTGAGCGACGACTTGAAATGCGTGTTGCCCCAGCCGCCGCTGCCGCCCTTGCACAACACGATCTGCTGATCGTGTTCGAGCACCTCGGCCACGATCTGACCGGTGGTCGTATCGGTGACGACAGTGCCGAGCGGCATACGCAGCATGGCCGACTTGCCTTCGCGGCCGTTGCAGTCCTTGCCCATGCCGTGCTCGCCGCGCTCGGCCTTCCAGTGCGGCTTGTATTTGTAGTCGATGAGATTGTTGGTGTTGTTGTCCCCCACCAACACGACATCGCCCCCCCGGCCGCCGTCGCCGCCGTTGGGTCCGCCGAAAGGCTCGTATTTCTCACGCCGAAAGCTGATGCACCCTCGACCACCGTCGCCGGCCCAAGCTTTGATGACGCATTCGTCGATAAACATGCGGGCGATCCTGCATAAAGCCTCCCGCTTGCCAAGGGGAGGCTTTGTCAACCGCGGGTAAACTTGACCGCGGGGTTTTCGCAGTCGTTAAAGGCTGATCTTGATCCCTTTGCGCAAGTAGGTCGGAACGTCCAAATCCTGGCCTTCGTAGAGATTCCGGTCGGTGCGTTCGAAGTGACCGCGATTCTCAGCCAAGTTTTGGAAGAAGAATTCATTCTGCGCCGTGGGCTGCGCAGGGACCGACGTCTTGTCGCGGGCGGCGCCGGCGCCGGCGGTTGCGGAGGCGCTCGTCGCGGCTTCCGCCGTCGTGGCCAGTTCAATCTGGCCCATCGGTGCCGCGGCGGCGGCGGATGTCCGCCCGCGATTGGCGAGGATGCGACGCGGCGGCAGACGCCCGCCGATGTCGCTCGTGCCGATGACGCAGATTTCGACCCGCCCCTGGAGTTCCTCGTCGATCACCGCGCCCATGATCACATGCGAATCGCGACCGTAACGCTCGGTCACCGCGCTCATGATTTCGTTGACCTTGGCCAGTGTGAGATCGGTGCCGCCGACGATGTTGACCAGCAGCCGGTCGGCCTTGCGGGCATGTTCGGGCGTGGCGAGCAACGGACACAGATCGAGACTGTCGATCGCATCGGCCACCGCTTCCGGACCTTCACCGCCGCCGAGACCAAACAACGTCTTGCCGCCGCGGGTGTGAAACGCCTGCCGCAGCGTGGCGAAATCGAGATTGATGAGACCGGTGCGAAACAGCATCGCCCACACCGAGCGCACGGCGCGCCCGATCCACGCATCCGCGCGGGCAAACGAATCGAGCGCGGTTTCGTGTTCCGCCGCTTCCTGCAGCAGAATGTCGTTGGGCAACGGAATCACCGCATCGCAACTGCGCCGCAACGCGGTCAGGCCTTCCTCGGCCTGCTTGGTGCGGCGGCCGCCTTCGAAACTGAACGGCATCGTCACGAACGCGATCACCAGCGCGCCGGCATCAGCCGCGACTTCCGCCACGGTCGGCGCCGCGCCGCTGCCGGTGCCGCCGCCCATGCCGGCGATCAGAAACACCAGGTCGCAGTTCTTGACCACCTCGTTGATCTTTTCGCGATCGGACTCGGCCGCCTGATAACCGAGATCGGGATCGCCGCCCGCTCCGAGGCCGCGCGTGATGGCCGAACCGATGAGCACCTTTTCCTCCACCGGCGAGGCGTTGAGCGCCTGCAGGTCGGTGTTGATCGCGGCAAAGTGCAGGCCGTCGAGATGGTCCATCTTCAGCCGGTCGACGGCATTGCCGCCGGCGCCGCCGAGACCGATCACCTTGATGGCCACGTTGCGATCGGAAAGCGGATCGGAGGAAGGCGTGAGGGGAAGTTCGTGCGGGGTCATGGGGATCAGGCGCCAACGGCGAAGAGTTTGCGCAACAGCCCACCGGAACGGCGGCGCCGGATGCCGGTGGGATCGCTCCGGCTTTGCAGGCCGAAGTGCAGCAGACCAAGCACGGCGGTGTGCGCGGGATCGGAAAGTTTTTCGTCCACACCGGGCGGGAGTTCTCCAACCTGCGCCGGCAGTCCGAACACGCGCGCGGCGGTTTCGGCGATGCCGGGCAACTTCGCCGTGCCGCCGGTAAGCATGACCCCCATCGGGCAAAGCTCGGGTGTGAGGGCGCCGTCGAGTTTCTTCTTCACGATTTCGAACAACTCCGTGATGCGGGCCGAGGTGATCGTCTCGATCGTGTGCCGCGGAAACTGCCGGTCGCCGATGGCGAAGTCGCCGTTGAGCCAGACCTTGTCGCTCTTCTCGCGCGTGATCGTATTCGCACGGCCATGACGGATCTTGAGTTTTTCCGCCTGCCCTTCCGTCACGCGGAGTCCAAGCGTGAGATCGTTGGTCAAATGCGAGCCGCCGACCGGAATCACGCCGGTCATGAACGGACCGCCGTCACGATAAAGCACAAAGTCGGTCGTGCCCGCGCCGATGTCGATGGCGAGGACGCCGTGCTGCCGGTCCTGCGGCGTGGTGACCATGGTGCCTGCGGCCAGACTCGAAAGAATCATGTCCCCCACCCGCACGTCGAAACCGCGGATGACGTGGATGCTGTTGGCGATCATCGCCTCCTGACCGTGAATCGTCCAATACCCCACATCGAGCCGGTGGCCGTTGAGGTGTTCGGGATTCGTGCCGACCGCCTTGCCGTCGAGTAGGAACGGACGCCGGATGTGATGCACGACCATGCGGCCGTCGGGCAACGCCTTGCCTTTGGCCAGACGGCAGACGGTATCGATGTCCATCTGGCTGACCATGTTGTCGGCCGCACTGACACTCACCGAGGACTGGTTGTAGAAGCCCTCCAGGTGGCCGCCCGTCTGCGCCAGATAGACTTCGTCGATCTTCACCCCGGCGCTCTGCTCGGCCGTGATCAACGCGCTGTGCGTCGCGTCGCTGGCGGCCTTGAAGTCGGTGACCACGCCCTTCATCACGCCATGCGACTGGCATTCGCCGAAGCCGATGAGGTTGACGGTGGAGCCGTGGATGATTTCGCCGATGAGCACGGCGACCTTGGAGGTGCCGATTTCAACTGCGCCGATGAAGCGGGACTTGGAACTCACGATGCGGGAAGAGGAGGACTAGGGACGACGGGACGGGAAGCGAATGGAGGCGGCGCCGGAAGTTCCGACACCAGGCAAAGCGGTGTTGAGCGCGACGGGCACCTGCGCGGCGCCGATGGCGAGATTGATCGAACCGACCGGCGGCACCGCCCGCAGGCGGGTCTCGTCGAGGATCAGATCGAGCCGGGCAATCTGGGTGTAGAAATCCTCGCGCAGGCCGAAGACGATTTCCGGCACCCGCGTGGTCTGCACCACGATCTGCCCGTCACGGGCGAAACGTTCCAGCGACACCACACGCCAGGTCGGAAACAACTCCGGCACGTTGCTGCGCGCCGTCGCGATCAAATCCGCGACGCGATCGAGCCCTTCGAGCGGTTGAAAGGAATTGCCTTCGCGAATCAGCCGCACGCCGCCCAGCCACGGCAGTTGACTGAGCGTGAGCGGATCGTGCCCCTGGCCGAGAAACACTCGACCGTCGCGCGCCACCAGAAAGTCCTGCACGTCCGGCCCGTCCAATCGCGCCTTCAGTCGCACGACCGGCGAACGCTCTTCCAGCGTCACGCGCAGCGTGTCGGGAAACTCGCGCTTGAGCACCGCGGTCCTGACCTGACCATGTTCGAGCAACTTCGCCCGCAGCGCGTAGAGATCGAGCTCCATCAGGCCGACGTCGCGGCGCAGTTGCAGCGTGTCTTCCACCCAGAGCTGATCGAGCACGCCGTCGCTCTCAACCAGCACGTGGCGCACCGGCTGAGTGTCGGCCGTCGCCGCCCAACTGTGCGGATCGGAATGCAGCGTGTTCCAGATTTCGAAACCGCCCCAGGCCGCGACCACACCCACCACCGCGAATCCGATCGAACGCACCGTGCGCACCGTCAGCCGCCGGCGCCCCGCGCGCGACATCGCCCGCGGCGTGATTTCCTGCGGGATA
>CBINJL010000202.1:0-6095 GCA_966250925.1 uncultured Opitutus sp.
GTGGTCTGGGGCTCAATTCCCTCGCAACGACCATCGTGGCGCTCGGCGCGCTTATCACTGCGGGTTGGGTGCTCTCGGGCAAACTGGCGCCGGTGGCGGGGGTGGGAGTGATGACCGGCGCGACCACCAACACGCCGAGTCTGGCCGCGGCGCAACAGGCGGTCGAACAAGTTGGGGCGCCGGCCGATGTCGGTGCCCTGCTTGGCCTGGGCTATGCGGTGGCGTATCCGTTCGGCATTGTCGGCATCATCCTCACCATTCTGTGCATTCGGCGGATCTTCCGTATCGATGTCGCGGCGGAGGTGCGCGCCGCGGAAGCGGCCCACGCGTCGTCCACTCCGGCGCCTTCGACTCGCAACCTAATCGTGCGCAATCCGAACCTCGCCGGTCAGCGCATCGGGGCGGTGCCGGGACTTGCCGAGAGCGGCGTGGTGGTATCGCGGTATTCACGAAATGGTGACACGCGGGTGGCGCGGCGCGACACCTTGCTGGAGCTGGGCGATGTGCTGCTGGTGGTCGGCGCCGCCGAAAAGCTGGAGCAGTTGCGTCTCGTGATCGGACCGGATGCGGAGGTCGATCTCGCGCGCACGGAAGGCCCTGTGGTCAATCGCCGTCTTCTCGTGACGCGACGCGAGGTTTTCGGCCGCAGGGTTGACCAGGTGAGTGCCTTTGCGGAGCGGAGCGTGGTGGTGACTCGTGTCACCCGCGGCGGTCTGCAGTTTACCCCGGGACCACACGTCAAACTCCAGTTCGGCGACGTGCTGATGGTGGTGGGGGAGGCCGAGCAGATTGCCGCGTTGGCTCCGGTGGTGGGAAACACGCCCAAGGCGCTCGACGAGCCTCAGCCCATCACGTTTTTCATCGGCATCGCGCTGGGCGTGCTGGTGGGGAGCATTCCGGTGGTGCTGCCCGGCGTGCCGGCGCCGGTTAAACTCGGGCTGGCGGGAGGCCCGCTGCTGGTGGCGATCCTGCTTTCGCGCGCGACGAGCACAGGCCCGCTGGTGTGGTATCTCCCGCATACCGCAAATCACATGCTGCGCGAGCTGGGCATCGCATTGTTTCTCGCCGCTGTCGGTTTGAAATCGGGCGAGCACTTTGTCGCCGTGGCCGGCGGCCCGGACGGGCTTTGGTGGATGGCGTTTGGCGCGACGATCACATTTGTGCCGCTGTTCGTGGTCGGCGTTCTGGCGCGGTGGTGGGGCAAGCTCAACTACGTCGAAATTTGCGGCCTGCTCGCCGGCAGCATGACCGATCCGCCTGCGCTGGCTTTTGCCCAGGCTCATACCGAGAGCAATGAGCCTGCGGTCACCTACGCCACGGTTTATCCCCTTACCATGATCCTGCGCGTCTTCGTGGCGCAGTTGCTCGTCTTTTTGCTCTACACGGCCTGACCGTCGCCGGCGTCAGTCGCGGTGGGCGACTGCCAGCCAGTTCCACGGATGCGGGGCGCCCATCCAGTCCGGCGGATCGGCGAATTCGACATCCCAGCCATAGGTCAACTTTTCCACCGATTCCACCCGCAGGCTGCGGTCCTCGAGTTGCACGACGATTTCTTCGCGCAGGTAGTGCTTCGTATCCACACCTTCGATACCGCGCACGCCATGCTCCAGTCGCGGCACGTCGCCGTCGCGGGCGAAGCTGTGCCGGATGGCGTCGTCGGCCTCGAGTCCGGAACGGACGTGCCAGTCGAGCCGGCGAAAATTGGTGTAGAGGGCGGATTCGTGCGAGGGCAGCACGAGGAGGAGGGTGCCGCCGCTGCCGACCAGGCCGGTGATGCGTTCCCACAGGCGTTCCCGCGTTTCTAGATCGGCGCTGAGGATGACGTTCACGCACACCGCCAGGTCGACCGGCGGGATCGCGGGGCGCTGTTCCGCGGTAAGGTCGTGCCGATGGAAATCAACGTTGTCGAAATCGGCGCAGGCGAGGCGGGCGTGATCGAGCAACGCTTCCGAAAGATCGCAGGCGTGCACCCGGCCGCAGCGCTGGGCCAGCAGCGGCGTGATCTGCCCCGGACCGCAGCCGAGGTCGGCGGCGGTCTTCAAGCCGTCGGAATGATCGCGGATCAACTGCGTCAGCCGGCGGGCGCGGTCGTGACGCAGCACACTGAAAATTTGATCGTCGTAAGTGTCGGAGAGCTCTTCCCAGTAGGCACGATTCACTCCGTCATCTCCCGCCGTGAATCGTTTGGAAAATTACGCATGTCTTCGACCCTGCGGTAGCGCTGCCGATGCGGCAAGGCTCATCCGTTTCCCTGCAGCCGCGCGTGAAGGCGGGGATAACGATGCGGCAGGTCTGTCTCGGTCCAGGGTTCGCCACGCGGTTGAATGGCTTCGGGCGACGGAGGCGGTTCATAGGGCAAGGGTTGCCGCGTGATCCGATGGTAGATGATCGCGGGCAGATGCAGCAGGATCTCCGATTCGTGATCCTGCTCGTCGGTGATGTGGTCGACCAGAATTTCGGGATCGCGCAGCGCTGCTTCGAACACGTCACGGCCGCGCTGGATCAGCCATTCGCGAAAATACACAAAGCCGTCGTCGGAACAGCCGCCGTTGATGAGATAGGCGGCGCCCCAGAGTTCGTGGGTGTTGGCGGCGTGCAGCAGTTCGTTCAGCCGCAGGCTGAAACCCAGAGCCTGGTCAGCGCTCCACGCCTTGGCGGTGCTTTTCAAGGTCCGCTGCAATTTGGCGTCGTTGTCGCGATGGGGCAGGACGGTTGCAATGATCGCCCAGCAATCGTCCAACGAGAATGCATCCCGCGCCCGTGCGAGTTGTTCCGGAGTGGCCGGTTTGGGTTTCCATTTTTCCTCCCGCGCGGCGATGCGCGCGCTGTCGTCGCGGAGGACCACGATGTCGTCGCGACGGATCTCGACCCGCACCTGTTCCTGCGTGAGGCGGCTACGCAAGGCCATGGCAATGTATGCGGGTGCGGCGCCCCAGTTCCCGCCGCGAAAGCGACGCGGTTTCGTGGCTAGGGCAGGATCAAGCCAGACCGTATTCTCACTATGATCGGCGAAGCGTTGGGCGAGTTCAGCGATGGTGTGGTCTTCATCTTCCCAGCGCGTGAACCTCATCGGCGTGACGTTTCCCTCCAGGTAGAAGGGGGTGGATTGCTCCGGTGCTTCTTTTAACGGAGCCGGGTGAGCTGCTGGCTGCAGCACGAGCCAGCCTGTGGGCGGCGGCTTGTTTGGGCGCGGTTGCGACATCAATCGGTCGGTGCCGTAGAGTTTGTGCAAACGCTCGCGTAAAGCGGCGCGCCGATCTTTCGGCACGTGGTGGCGGATCGTGTCCTCCAGTTCGGCGTCCCACTTTTCCAAGGTGCCCATTTCGACGTCGGCCGGCGCCACGTTGTCCAAACGCTCATCCCAACGCTCCAGCAATGCGGTGTGCTCGGCGGCGGTCATGTAGCGTTTGGTTGCGAGGCTTTCGAGACGACGGGTGAGTTCATGCTCCGTCATGCGGTGGGCGCTGCCCGCAAATTGAGCAAACTGTTCTGTGCCCTGCGGCATTCCGCGGAAGGTCCGTTCATGCTGCCGCAGGTCGGCTTCCTGCTGGAGGACGAATGCCGCGGCGGCGGCCTCGGTCCAGCAGCGTTCGGCGACAAGCACGGACTTGGCCATCAGGAAGTCGATCGCTTCGGCACGGTTCATGGCAGGGCGGGGGTGGGGAAGGGGTGCCAAAAGGGAAGGGGATGTGGGACATGGCGGCAAGGTCGCGTGTTTGCTTAACGCGAGTCATTCGAGCGGACAGCGCTGCATTGCACGTCGCGGCCGACTCCGCACGATGGCGGCGTGAAACCCCGCATCCTGGCCGCCTTGTCCGCGGCGATTGTTCTTCCCATGTGTTCCGCCGCGTCGTCTTCGCTTGCTCCTTCTCCTCAGCCGCCCGGTGAATTCGCGGCGGCTGCGGTGCCGCAGTTTGTCATGCTCGGTTTTGACGACAACCCCGACGTCGAGCCGATGACTTGGATCGTCGATCACGCGACCGCGTTGACCAATCCGGCGGGTGCGGGACAGGCGGCGACGTTTGACGGCGCGCCCGTGCGTTTCGCCTTTTACAGCAACGGCATCTACTTCGATGGCAAACCGGAGCTCGCGGCGATCCATGCGCGCGCGTTGGCCGACGGCCATGAAATCGGCAACCACACCCATCATCATCATCACGGCGGCGCGTTCACGGTGGAGCAGTGGCGCGAAGAGATCGCGACCTGTCGCGCGGCGTTGGTGGCGGCGGGGATTCCGGCGGATGCGATGATCGGGTTTCGCACTCCGTTTCTGGAATACAACGCGGCGACCTTTGCGGCGGTGGCGGCGGAGGGATTCGTTTACGACACGACGTTGGAGGAAGGAAATCAGGCCGGTCACGACGGCACCAATTTCCTCTGGCCCTATACGCTCGACGCGGGCAGTCCCGGCAATGCCGCCGCCGTCGCGGCCGAGCGCAAGGAGCGTGTCGGTAACCACCCCGGATTATGGGAAATCCCGCTGCATGTCTTCATGGTGCCCGACGATGCGACCTGCGCGACCTACGGCGTGGCACCGGGGCTGCGCGATCGCATGCGCGATTACATTCAAACGCACTGGGGTTGGACGTGGAGCACCGACGCAGGAAAATTGACCGGCCTCGATTGGAACGCGTTTGAGATGGCGGGACTCGACGGTCCGGAGTTTCTGGCGGTGCTCAAATACACCCTCGATCTGCGTCTTGCCGGCAACCGTGCGCCGCTGATGGTTGGCGGCCACACGGCGTTGTATCCGTTGGACAAACCGGATCGGCGCGAGGCGATCGAAGCGTTTCTCGCCTATGCGTTGAGCAAACCGGAAGTGCGTGTCGTCACGCCACGGCAATTGCTCGAGTGGCTGCAAGCGCCGACGGCGTTGGCGCAGTAGCGGTCAGCTTGTGCGGTGCGGCATCAGCAATCCGTCCTCGCACAAAAAAGCAGCCGCCCGAAACCGGGCGGCTGCTTAGATGTAGCAACGTGGTGAAGAAGCTTACTTCTTCTTGGCCGG
The DNA here is from genome assembly GCA_966250925.1 of uncultured Opitutus sp. Lineage (GTDB taxonomy): Bacteria > Verrucomicrobiota > Verrucomicrobiia > Opitutales > Opitutaceae > Actomonas. Next base: position 5,006 of record CBINJL010000202.1, read on the forward strand.
AGCCTTCTTCGCAGCGGCTTTCTTAGCCGGAGCCTTCTTGGCGGCGGCCTTCTTGGCCGGAGCCTTTTTGGCCGGGGCTTTCTTTACCGCCTTCTTCGCGGCCTTCTTGGCCGGAGCTTTCTTCGCGGCCGGCTTCGCGGCCTTCTTCACCGTCTTTTTGGCTTTAGCCATAGCAGTCTCCTTTTTGGGGATCGTTGTGTTGGTTCTGATCAATCGTTCTTCGGAATTTTTATCCTCCGAACACTTGGCGCACCATGCGCCGCGTGGCCTGAGCATCAAATAGTTGAAACCAATTGCAAGTATCCAGTGATCGTTGCTTGCAGATTTCTAAAGCGTGTTCTAGCGCCCGTTTTTCAGGTGTATCCAAAATCTGGATATGGAGAAAAAACGACCGCGGTTCAGCGTCGTTCAACCCATTCCGCCGAGGCGTAGGACGCCGCGAGTGCGTCGATCGGTTCGTCCCAATCGCCGGGCCATGACACCGGTTGCGCGGAAAGGTTCAGCGTGGCGGCGAGTTGATGCACGAAGTCGTCGGCGAAACGTTCCCAGTCGATCGCGCCGACGTTGCCGCGCTCGATTGAGCCCTGGCAGAGCAGTCCGCGCTTGGAACGTTTTTGCGCGGCGCCGGCGAGCTTCGCACCGCTGTCGGCGTGAATGACATCGAAGCGTTCCGCGCGAGCGAAACAGACACCGGGACCGCGTGGGGAATCCATTTCGTCGCGATCATCGGCAGTGTTGTCGCACGGTTCACACACCGTCTTGAGCACGGCGGGAACGGCTTGTTCGATCAGCGCTGCGGCAAGGGCACGATGGATCGCTTCATACGCGTGCAGCGCCGGCGCGTCGCCCAGCGGATGCCCGCGCGGCAACACCAGTGCGTAGGTCCAGTCGTTGCGATGATCGACAACGCCGCCGCCGGTGGGGCGACGACAAAACTCGACGTCGTCTGCCGCCGCGCCGAGTTGTGCGCGCACCCAGGCGATGCGTTGGCTGTAGCCGAAGGTGACGGCGGGGCGATGCCAGTCGTAGGCGCGGAAACGGGCGTGCGTCGGCGCCGGGTAGTGTTGCAGGAGGAGGAAGTCGGTCGCCA
>CBINJL010000203.1:0-6094 GCA_966250925.1 uncultured Opitutus sp.
AGCGGATTCAGATCGTCCATGAATCCGGCGATGCGTTCGCGCGAAAACAGTTTCCACGCCGTCGTCAGCGAAGCGTTGTGCAGAAACGGCGTCGGCACCGGCGCCGGCACCTGATCGAAGCGCTGGTCACTTTCGCTCCACACGCCTGTGCCCCACGCCGTGTTGAGCGACTCAATCGAACCGTAGCGTTTTTCCAGCCACACGTGCCAGGCCCGCACGGCGTGCGGATTGAAATCCTCCGCCACATGGCACTTGAACTCGTTGTCGATCTGCCAGGCCACGATCCCCGGATGATCGCCCAAGGCCGCGCCGATCGCATCAACAATGCGCAGGCAGGCCGCCCGCACCTCGGGATGCTCGTAGGACGCATGCTGCCGCGCGCCGTGGCTCATGATCGTGCCCTGGGCGTCGACAAAACAGCGATTCGGATGACCGTGCGTCAGCCAGATCGGCGGCGTCGGCGTCGGCGTGCACCACACCACCGCGATGTTCTCGGCGTGCAGCCGGTCAATGACGCCCTTGAAGTAGTCGAGCGAAACGCGGCCTTCGTCCGGCTCGATCTGCGCCCAGGCAAACTCGCCCATCCGCACCAGATTGATGCCGATGCGTTTCATCTCCGCGATGTCGCGATCAAGATCGGCGGCGGGCCAAAGTTCCGGATAATAACAGACGCCGTGGTAGAGCGGGGTTTCGGTCACGCGTCGAAGCATGGGCGTGAAAACCGACCTGCAAATGCAGAACCGCACCGACTGTCCGAATCCAGCGCCGGCCAGAACGGTTTTACACCCCGGCGCACCTGCACCACCGTTTGGCTGCTTCCGCCCCTTACGTTAATCCCTGCCATCATGCGCCGCCTGCTGTTTCTCTCGTGTCTTTCGTGTGTTTCGTGGTTCCTCCCCACTTTCACTCAAGCCGCCGACCGCCCTCCCGCGCCCCAGCCGCTTTATCGCGATCCGGTTTTCGACGGCGCCGCTGATCCGGTCGTGATCTGGAATCCGTCGACCGAAACCTGGTGGATGTTCTACACCAACCGCCGCGCCAACGTGCCGGGCCTTTCCGGTGTCGCCTGGGTGCACGGCACCCGGGTGAGCATTGCCGAATCCAAGGATCGCGGCATCACCTGGACCCGGGTCGGCGACGCCGCGATTGAGCTGCCACCCGAGATCGGCGGCGACGAGCCGACGCACTGGGCGCCCGACGTGCTCACGGGCCCCGACGGCACCCACCACATGTATCTCACCGTGGTGCCCGGTGTATTCGAAGATTGGAGACACCCGCGCCGCATCGTCCATCTCACCAGCGAGGATCTGTTCAACTGGGAATACCGTTCCGCACTCGAACTGACTTCCGACCGCGTGATTGATGCCGGCGTGGCCCGCCTGCCCGACGGCACCTGGCGCATGTGGTATAACAACGAACGCGACGGCAAATCGATCGACTACGCCGACAGTCCCGATCTCTACACCTGGACCGACCAGGGCAAGGCCCAGGGCGTCGGGGAACGCCCCGGGGAAGGTCCCTACATTTTCGAGTGGCGCGGAACCTGGTGGATGTTGGTCGACCTTTGGAAAGGTCTCGGGGTTTACCGCTCCGACGATCTGCTGCACTGGCAGGCGCAGGACGGCGACCTGCTCAACACCCCTGGCCGCGGCCCCGACGACGGCGTCAACGGCGGTCATCCCGGCGTCGTCGTGTGTGGCGATCGCGCCTACGTGTTTTACTTCACCCACCCGGGCCGCGCCGGCACGATCTCGCCGGACGACGGCGACAACCTCGATCGCCGCCGCAGTTCGATTCAGGTCACCGAATTGAAACTCAGCGAAGACGGTCAACTCACCTGCGACCGCAACGCTCCGACCTTCATCGACCTCGTGCCGCCACGGGAGTAGGCATTCCCGGCCTACGGTGCCTTCACGCGCATGCGTGCCATGAAGCTCCAGTCGCCGGTTGCGTTCTGGATTTTTATGAGGATGCGATTGGGACCAGCCTTGAGCTTCAACGGAACGATATCGTCGTCGATTTTGCTGATGCGGCGCATCCAGCGGTCGTGCACGAGTTCGCCGTTGAGCCAAATGCGCAGCCCGTCGTCGCTGCCAATCGCCAGCCATGCGTCCAAATCCTGCGGGGCCTGGAGCTCCGTCCACGCATAGCCGATGCAGTAGTCGCGGCGATCAAAACTCTGCAGATCGACATAGCCGTGTTCATCCGCCGCGAGCGCGCGCCACGTCAGGATTTCGCCGTCAATTTCCTGCGTGCTCCCGACTTCCGGCGCCAAATCACCGGGGCCGGCGGAACCAAACCAATCACTGTTGAAGGCGTTGCGCTGGGCCGTGCCCGACACCTTCGCCGACGACGCATCATAGGCCGACATCATCACCACCCCGTCCTCGCCGCGCCCCAGCACTTCGGAGAACACCCGCTCCGGAACATCCACCGGTTTGAGCACCCGCCAGTGCGGCAACGCGATCTCCAATGCCGCGCGGCCGTCGAGCCAGGCGGCCTCCGCCGGCGTCACCGCTTCCTCCGGCGCGACCTCATGCACGTAGTTGAAACGTCCCGCCACCGGCACGCCATCGCGGAGGGCCGGACTCAGCCGCACGCCTTTGGCCAGCGCCGTTTCCAGCGGTTGTATCCATTTTTCTGGCACATCGAATCCGGATAAAATCGTCGCCGTCGCGACCTTGCCGGCCGCGTCGACCTCGAGATCGGCCAGCACGCGCGAGATACCACGCTGCCGCAGGCCGTCGTCGCGCAGCGGATCGCCCACCAGCTCCGGCGCAACTTCTCCCGACGGAAACAACGCCGGTCGCGACGCATTCAGATAATGCATCCGATCCGCCCAGCCCGTCGGATTGCTCGGATCGGTCAGGCGCATGATTTCGTTGAGCTGATCGACGAACGTTTGGATTTCGCCCAACGTCGCCGCTCGGCTCGACACGAGCGGCACGCCTTCGCGGGAGATCGCGACCATCGAGATGCCTTCCCGCGGAGCGAAGCGCGCCACCGCGCCGAGGCTGCGTTGCCGATTGAAATCCGTCACCAGCCACGGCAACCCGCTTTGCGTGGCGATGCGCTGGTGCTGACCGACATCGTGGCGCACTCCATAAAACACCGCCTCCATGCGATCCGGATACATGGCCCGCAGGCGCCGATAAGTGGGCTCGAAGTTGCGCAACATCTGCCAGGATTCCCCGTCGTTGTGCGAGGCAAACAGCAACACCACGATCTCAGGTTCCGGCACGTTCGAAAGGTCCACCGTTTCAAGCGCGTCGCCCGCCACCCGCAGCACCCGGCCGGGCAATTCCGCCGTGATCACGCCGCCCGCATCGCTCCAATGCGCCGCCCGCGCCGAACGGGCGGACAACTCGCGGGCCACCCGGGCGCAGTCTTCCGCCGAAAGACCGCGCAACAGCACCCGCTGTCCCGAGCGCGCATTGGTGCGGAACAGGGCGAACGGTCCCTGCACTTCGACCGGCTCGCCCTTGAAGCTGTTGCCCGCCGCATCTGTCCAAGTCGACGGCTTGGCCATCAATTCAACCACACCACTGCTCAAAACGGCACAACTGAGCGACAGGAGAAAACGCAGACGACGAAACCGGGGATGTAACGTTAAATTCATGGGGTAATGCCGATCAAAGAGGACGCCCGATCCGGGTCAATACAGTGAAGGAGCCACGAAGAAGCACCAAGAGGCCCGAATGCCTGAAACGCCCCTGCAAATGGGAACGCATGCCACGTCACATCCAGCGCCTTCATTTTCCCTTCGTGTGACTTCGTGTGCCTTCGTGGTTGAAAGACCGGATACGCCCGTGCGATCGCGGCGATCTGACTGTAAGAGCTTGCGGCCATTGCCGGCGGCGTCCCGGCTTTCGCGCATTGTCAACGTTTCACCCCGCGTTTCCGCCCATGCCTGTCTCCGCCCTGCTCCGTTTTGCCCGGTCTGCCCGTATCCTGCTCGCCACCGTCGCGACCGTCGCATCGTTCCGACTTGCGGCCGTCGAGCCGACACCGGTCGACGATCTGCCCAACCCGCTGATCCTGCAACGCGCCGATCCGCACATCCATAAGCACGACGATGGTTACTACTATTTCATGGGCACCGTGCCGGCCTATGATCGTCTCGAACTACGCCGTGCCACGACCATCGGCGGACTTCGCACCGCCGCCCCCAAAGTCATTTGGCGAAAGCATGCCACCGGACCGATGGGCGATCACATCTGGGCCCCTGAAATCCATTTTCTCGACGGGAAATGGTATATCTATTTCGCCGCCGGCGACGCCGAGAACCGCTGGCACCTGCGCATCTACGTGCTTGAAAACGCTTCGCCCAATCCGCTCGAAGGCGAATGGACCGAACTCGGCCCGATCGACACCGGTTGGGACAACTTCGCCCTCGATGCCACCCTCTTCGAACATCGCGGCACGCGCTACCTGCTGTGGGCGCAAAAGGGTCTCGGCGCCCACACCAATTCAAATCTCTACATCGCGCCGTTGGCGACGCCGACGACGCTCGCCGCCCCCGCCGTCATGTTGTCCGAGCCCGACTACGATTGGGAAAAGGTGCGCTACGCCGTCAATGAAGGCCCGGTCATCCTGCGCGGCCCCGACAAACTGTTCCTCACCTACTCCGCCGCCGGCACCGGACCGGAATACTGTGTCGGCGTGCTCACCGCCGATCTCGACGCCGACCTGATGGATCCGGCCAGTTGGACCAAGTCGCCGACGCCCATTTTCCAATCCGCCCCCGAAAACAAGATCTTCGGCCCGGGCCATCATACCTTCACCAAGGCCGAGGACGGCGTGACGGACGTCCTGGTGTATCACGCTCGCGACTACACCGGGATGCGTGGCGATCCGCTGCGCGACCCGAACCGCCACACCCGAGTGAAGACCGTGGCCTGGCGCGCCAACGGCACACCCGATCTGGGTATCCCGCCGCCCAACACGGCGCCAGCCGTCGCGACTCACGACCTGCCCGACCTCCGCGCGCGCGACGTCTGCATCTATCCCGATCCGCTGACGCGCAGCTACCTCATGTATTACGCCTCCGGTCAGCGCGGCCCCAACGGACGTCCGGCTGTCGTCGCCTATCGCAGCACCGATCTTGAGCGCTGGACCGGTCCCGAAGTCGTTTACGAAAAACCCGCCGAGTGGTGGGCCGACCGCGGCATCTGGGCGCCGGAAATGCACGCGTATCAGGATAAGTATTACCTATTCCTCACCTTCGATTCCTCGCACGAATTTCCCGAGCAATGGCGCAACTGGCGCCCGCGAGTGCAGCGCGCCTCGCAGGTGTTGGTGGCGGATTCGCCGCTCGGGCCGTTCGAGCCCTTCGCCAACGCGCCCACATTGCCCGCCGACATGATGACGCTGGATGGCACGCTGTGGATCGAAGACGGCGAACCGTGGATGGTGTTCTGCCACGAGTGGGTGCAAATCAAGGACGGCACGGTCGAAGCGATCCGCCTTACGCCCGATCTTTCCGCCACGATCGGCGAGCCCGTGCGGCTCTTTCATGGCAGCGATGCGCCGTGGGCGGTGAAAAACAAAGACTACGGCTGCTATGTGACTGACGGCAGTTGGCTGCATCGCACCACCGAGGGAAAACTGCTCATGTTGTGGTCGGGGTTCGGCGCCGGCGGCTACACTGTGGGCATTGCCGAATCTACCAGTGGCAAACTCGCCGGTCCCTGGCGCCAGCACGAACATCCGCTCTACCCCGCGGACGGCGGCCACCCAATGCTGTTCCGCCGTTTCGACGGCCAGCTCATGCTCGCGCTGCATTCGCCCAACGAATCGCCGGCCGAACGCGCCCGCTTCTTCGAAGTGATCGAGGCCGACGGCACCCTGCGCCTGCGCGACTGAGGCGTTTCCGGAAACACTCGGTCGAGTTTTTTCGGCTTTCGGTTTGGGTGCAGCGCCGATCCGTGGCATGCTCTTCCGCATGCGACACGGCCCCGGACTCACCGTCGCCCTGCTCCTTGCCGCCGCCGGCAATTTGTCGGCTCAAGCCGCTGACCGCACCACGCCGCTGGTCGTGGGCACACGTGAAGCGCCGCCGCGGATTGCCGGCGCCTCATCAAGAGCAGACCCT
>CBINJL010000204.1:0-6085 GCA_966250925.1 uncultured Opitutus sp.
AGATTGATCGCGGCGTAGAGATGCAGCACGCGGGTCGGCTCGCCCAGGCCGGTGGCGGCGGCAATCCAGCCGGTCAGCGGACGGCGGGCACGCATCGGAGCGTTATCAATCGCGGTGTGCAGCGCCGGATCACGCAGGGCGGGGCGCAGGGCGATCTGGGCGTAGAACTGCCCGTCGTAGCCGGTGGTTTCCTGATTGATGAAGATCGGCGAGGTCGTGAGCTCAGGCAGACCGCGGGCGGCCCAGACGTCTTCGATCTGCAAAAACCGGGTGAACCCGAAGACCGGATGATGATAGGTCGCGACCGCGCCGCCGAAAGTGAGGCTGACCGCGGTCACCGCCAGGCAGCCCCACGGATGAAGGCGTAAAAAACGGAGCAGGGGAAGGAGAGGCGAGGAAGCGGTCACGGCCAAAATATGCCCGCCAAGGGACAGGGAGAGCAGGGCAATGGGTCAATGCCGACGCACGTCACTCGCCGATTATTTTCACCAGCACCCGCTTTCGCCGCAGGCCGTCGAACTCGCCGTAGAAGATCTGTTCCCACGGACCAAAATCGAGTCGTCCGTCGGTGACGGCGACCACCACCTCGCGCCCCATGAGGGTGCGCTTCAGGTGGGCGTCGGCGTTGTCTTCACCGACATTGTGCGCGTAGTGGTCGTGCGGTTTTTCGGGCGCGAGTTTCTCCAGCCAGCGCTCAAAATCGGCATGCAGTCCGGATTCGTCGTCGTTGATGAAGACCGAGGCGGAGATGTGCATGGCGTTGACCAGACACAGGCCCTCGCGGATGCCGCTCTCGCGCAGGCAGGACTGCACCTCCGGTGTGATGTTGATGAACTGGCGGCGCTGGGTGACGTCGAACCAAAGTTCGCGACGAAAGGATTTCATGCGCGCAGGGTTGCGGCCCGGCACGTGCGTCACGATCCCGAAATTCAGGCGGCGGTGGTGAACGCTTCGTCGAGGACTTCGAGGAGGAAGTCGCAGTCGGCGGCGGTGAGGCAGAGGGGTGGTTTGATGCGCAGGCTGTTGCCCTTGAGTCCACCCTTGCCGATGAGCAGGCCGAGTTCGCGGCACTTTTCGAACACGGCGAGACATTCGGTGGTGGCGGGTTCCTTGGTGGTGCGATCCTTGACCAATTCGAGACCGAGCATGAGGCCGAGCCCGCGCACGTCGCCGATGAGGCTGTGCTTGGCCGCGAGGCGTTGAAATCCGGCCTTGAGCTGGGCGCCGCGGGCGAGGGCGTTGGCCTGCAGATTTTCGCGCTCGATCACTTCGAGCACGGCGCGTCCCATCGCCATGGATACCGGATTGCCGCCGAAGGTGTTGAAATGAATCCGCGACGCCAGCGCCTGCGCGATGGCCGGAGTGGTGATGACGGCGGCGAGCGGACAACCGTTGCCGATGCCTTTGGCCAGGGTCACGATGTCGGGCACGACGTCCTGGGTTTCAAAGCCCCAGAAATGCGTGCCGGTGCGTCCGAATCCGGCCTGCACTTCATCGGCCACGCACAATCCGCCGGCGGCGCGGGTGTGGGCGTAGGCAGTCGCCAGGTAGTTGTCGGGAAACACCACCGCGCCGCCCACGCCTTGGATGGATTCGGCGAAGAACGCGGCGACCCGGCCACTGGTGCCGAACTCGATCAGGTTTTTCACGTCGTCGCCGTATTTGCGTCCCGCCTCGGGATCGCCGGCGTAGGGGCCACGATAGGGATCGGGCATGAGCGCGTGATGCACGCCAAAGCCGCCGGGCACGTTGAACTTCCAGGTGTGGTGCGAGGTGAGGCCCATGGTCGACTGGCTGCCGCCGTGATAGGCGTTGCGCAGGGCGATGACGTCGTAGTTGCCGGTGTAGGCGCGCGCCATCAGCAGGGCGAGGTCGTTGGCTTCCGAACCGGAATTGACGAAGTAACAGACCTTGAGATCGCCGGGCGTCCGCGCGGCCAGTTCACGGGCGTAGAGTGCGATCTGCGGATTGAGGTAGATCGTGGTCGTGTGCTGGATCAGGTCGTTCTGCGCGTGGACGGCCGCGTTGACGTGCGGGTGACAATGCCCGACCGACACCGTGACGATGCCGCCAAAGGCATCGAGGTAACGCCGGCCGTTTTCGTCGAAGAGCCACTGCCCCTTGCCTTCGACGATCATCAGCGGGCGTTTGTAGTAATGAAAGATCGCCGGATTGAGATGAGCCTGCCGCAGCGCCAGCACCTCGTCGGGACCAGGACCAGTGTAGGGAATCGGCTGATACGCAAAGGGCGGCAAAGTCGGCATGGCGAAGGCAAAGTTAGAGAAACGGAAGTGAGAGAGGCCCGTCGGCCGGCCTGACCTTCTTTATTCTTTCTCTTAATCTTTCTCTTTCTCCCCGTGAGCAGATTGGCGGAGATAAGCAGGGCTGCGCACGGATTTCGGTCTTCGGGGAGAAAGATTAAGATAAAGAATAAAGAGAAAGAATTCGGGTCAGGCGGGGCGGGTGAGTTTTTGGAAGGCGAGGTAGAGTCCGAAGGCGAGGGCGAAGCCGACGAACCAGGCCTGCTGATAAATGGTGTGGAAAATCGCCGGCACGGATTCAGGCGCGACGAGTCCGGGCGCAGCAGTGGCGAGGAAGCCGGGAATGTTGGGCAGCACCGCCAGCGCGAAGGCGCCGAGTCCGGCCGGGCTGAATCCCGCGTGCGCCGCGAGCGGACCGTGCGGATCGTAGAGGTCGGCAACATTGAGCCGTCGTTTGCGCACCACAAAGTAGTCCGCGATCATGATGCCGGCGATGGGGCCGAGCAGCGCACTGTAACCGATCAGCCAGGTGAAAATGTAGCCGGAAGGATCAGCCATCAGTTTCCACGGAAACATCAGAATACCGATCACGGCGGTGATGATGCCGCCGGTTTTGAAACTGATGTGGCGCGGCGCCAACGCGGCGAAGTCGTTGGCGGGCGACACGACGTTGGCGGCGATGTTGGTCGAGAGCGTCGCGACCGTGAGCGCCAGCAGGCCGGCGAGCGAAAGCAGCGGATGCGAGAAGCGGCCCAGCAATTGCACGGGGTCCCAGATGGCTTCGCCAAACACCACGACAGTCGCACTCGTCACGAGAATGCCGATGAACGAATACAACGCCATGGTTGGCGGGAGGCCGATGGCCTGGCCGACGATTTGGGCGCGCTGGTTGCGGGCGAAGCGGGAGAAGTCGGGAATGTTGAGCGAGAGCGTGGCCCAGAATCCGACCTGCGCGGTGAGGCTCGCGCCGAACACCGGCCAGAAATCCGCGGCGGTTTCGAAGCGCGAGGGTTGTGACAAAATCGGACCGAAGCCATCAGCCGCGCGCCACGCCCAAAACACCAATGCGCCGCCGACGAGGAGCAGAAACGGCGCGGCGAAGGTTTCGAGCCACTTGATGGAATCCATCCCGCGCACGATGAAGAACACGTTGATGGCCCAGAACAGCAGGAAGCTGGCGAACTGGCCGGGAGAAATTCCGATCACCGGAAACGGCGCGGCGGCGGACGGATCAAAGCCGAAGAGAATCGCGAAACACGCATAGATGGCCGAGCCGCCGATCCACGTCTGGATGCCGAACCAGCCGCACGCCACGATGCCGCGCATCAGCGCCGCAATGTTGGCGCCGCGCGTGCCGAAACTCGCCCGCAGCAAGACGGGAAACGGAATGCCGTAGGCCGTGCCGGGATGCGCGTTGAGCGTCATCGGAATCAGCACGATGAGGTTGCCCAGAAAAATGGTGAGCAACGCCTGCGACCACGACATGCCGCTGCCGATCAACGTGCCGGCCATCGTGTAGGTCGGAATGCACACGGCCATGCCGACCCAGAGTGCAGCGATTTGCCATGTGCCCCACGTGCGGCGTTCCGGCGCGACCGGCGCGATGTCGTCGTTGCAGAGCGGACTGGAAGCGAGATCGGGAGCAGCGGACATGGGAAGAGGCGTTTCGTTTTCCGGGTGAACGCAGGCCGGGTGCGCGTCGGAAATCAGAAGTGATTGGGCTCGCGTTTCAGGAATCGGCCGCGGCCGATTGTGCCGACGAACTTTCCGTCGCGAACCGCGACTTCGCCGCGCACGGTCACCACCGCCGGGCGACCTTCGATGGGCCAGCCTTCGAAGCCGTTGTAGTCGACGTTCATCACCTGCGTGGCCGCGGAAAGTGTGCCGCGATAGGCCGGATCGTAGATCACCAGATCGGCATCGGCACCGACCTGGATGGCGCCCTTGCGCGGAAAAAGTCCGAAGAGTTTGGCCGCACGGGTGCTGGCCACATCGACAAACGTGTGCAGGTCGATCCGGCCGGTTTTGACGCCGTAGGTGTAGAGCAGATTGACTCGATCCTCGAGGGCGGGAATGCCGTTGGGAATCTTGGTGAAGTCGGCCGCGCCCATCGGTTTCTGTCCCTTGAAATCAAACGGCGCGTGATCGGTCGCGACGGTTTGGATGAGGCCGCTTTGCAGCGCGTTCCACAACACCGCCTGATTCTTCGCGTCGCGCAGCGGCGGCGACATGACAAACTTCGCGCCTTCGAAATCGGGTCGCTCGGCGTAGGTTTTGTCGATGAGCAGATATTGGATCAGCGTTTCGATCGCGACGTCGACACCGCGCAGACGCGCCTCGACCGCCTTGCGCAACGCCTCCTCGCAGCTCAGGTGCACGATGTAAACCGAGGCGCCGGTGACTTCGGCAAAACTCATCAGATGGTGCACGCCCTCGGCCTCGACCAGTGGCGGCCGGCTTTCGTGATGTTGCGCCGGATCGGTTTTGCCGGCGGCGATCAACTCCTGCTGGCGTTCGGCGACAAGTGTTTCGTTTTCGCAATGAGCCGTGACGATGACGCCGAGTTCCTTGGCCAGTTTGAGCGCGCGGTAGAGCTCGGTGTCGTCGATGCCGAAGGCACCCTTGTAGGCGAGGAAGATTTTGAACGACGACACGCCGGCGGCGACGATTTCGCGCAGCTGCGCCGCGGCCTCGTCATCAAAGCGCGTGACGCCCATGTGGTAGCTGTAGTCGCAACAGGCCTTGCCGGCGGATTGTGCGTTCCAGGTTTCAAACCCTTCGCGGGCCGACATCGCCCGCGACGGGCAGCACATGTCAAAGATCGTGGTCGTGCCGCCGACGAGCGCGGCCTGCGTGCCGGTCGTGTAGGTGTCCTTTGAATACGTGCCCATGAAGGGCAGGTAGATGTGGGTATGCGGATCGATGAAGCCGGGAAAGACCAGTTTGCCCGTGGCATCGATCACCTCGGCGCCAGCCGGCGCGGGCAGGTTGGGGCCGATCGCGCTGATGGTTTCATCTGCGATGGCAATGTCGGCCGTGTAGCGTTCGGTGGCGGTGACGATGTCGGCGTTCTTGATCAGCAGGCTCATGGCGCGGATTTCCGGGGCGGGTTATTTTTTCCAGACGTCGCCGACATCGCCGCCGAACCAGCGGGACGTGACGACTTTTTGCCGGGTGTAGAACTGCACCGCCTCACGACCCTGGATGTGGAGATCGCCGAAAAACGAATCATCCCAGCCGGTGAAGGGGAACATCGCCATAGTGGCGGGCACGCCGACGTTGATGCCGACCATGCCGGCCTTGACGCGGTGTTTGAACTCGCGCGCGGCGCGGCCGCTGGTGGTGAAGATGGCGGCGCCGTTGCCGTAGGCCGAGCGATTGGCCAGCGCGATGGCGTGGTCGAGATCGTCGCAACGCATGAGGTTGAGGACGGGACCAAAAACTTCCTCGCGCGCGATCGCCATCGGCTCGGTCACGGCGTCGACGATGGTGGGGCCGAGGTAAAAGCCGCCGGGTGCGTCCGGCACGCGCAGGCCGCGGCCATCGCGCAGCAGGCGGGCGCCTTCACCGGCGGCGGATTCGACCAGTGCGGCGACACGATCGCGGTGGGCGGCGGTGATGAGCGCGCCCATCTGCGGCTGGGCGGCGCGATCGGTCGGGCCGACCTTGATCGCGGCGGCGGCGGAGACGAGATCGGGCAGCAGCCGGTCGGCGGCGGCGCCGACGACCAGCGCGGTCGAACCGGCCATGCAACGCTCGCCGGCGCAACCGAAGGCGGCGGTGGCGAGGTTTTCGACCGTCGGCGACATGTCGGCGTCGGGCAT
>CBINJL010000205.1:0-6069 GCA_966250925.1 uncultured Opitutus sp.
GTAACGACGGGCGATGCGACCGAACATGGAATTGACGGCGTGAGGATCAGGCATGGTGGCGAAGCGCGGAAACGAACCGCCGAGTCAGCGGCTCGCAACCGGAAACGACGAGGCCAAAGTGTCAGTCGTCGGCGCGGGCGGTCGGCGAGTCGGGGGCACTGGCGGATGCGTTCTGATCGCGGAATCGTTCCACCACCCAGCGCGAGAGTGCCTTCTCCGGATCGGCGACCACTTCGGCGGTGATGACCACGCGTTTGTTTTCACCGTTGTGATCCAGCAGGGTGAGGCCGTGGTGGAAGTTGTGAAACCGTTCCTCGCAGAGAGCGCGGATGGTTTTGTCGGTGTCGATACTGTGCTCGATGAGTTTGGTGATCGCACCGTCGTCGAACTTCAGTTCGTAGCCGTGGGCAGCCTGAAACCGATCGGCAAAGGCCTGCACTTCCGCGCGCAACACGTCGCGTTGATCGCTGGCGTTGGCTTCGAGCAGGGCGCGCAGCGTGTGTTCGGGATCGGTGACGGTGCCGGCGTCGATCTTGAACGAGCGGATGCCGGTCGACGGCAGCTCGAACTTGAAGTTGCGAAACACCTGTTCGAGCACGGTCATGAGGCCGCGGGCGCCGGTGTTTTCGCGATGGGCGCGACGGGCGACTTCGGTGACGGCGTCGGACGTGATGTCGAAGTCGATTTTGTAGCCGGCAAAGTCGGCGCGGTATTGCTGCAGGATGCTGCCTTCGCTGGTGAGCAGAATCTTTTCCAGGTCGCCGGCGTTGAGTGATTGGCAGGCAACCCGCACCGGGAGGCGGCCAACGAATTCCGGCTCCATGCCGTAGTCGATGATGTCGCGCGACTGGGCGTGCTGCAGGAAGTCGGTGTCGGGCGCGGCCTGATTGGCGGTGGCGAAGCCGATCTGGGCGCTTTGCACGCGTTTGCGCACGGTCTCGGCGAGTTTATCGAAGGCGCCGCTGACGATGAACAGAATGTGCCGCGTGTTGATGGTGCGTTTGCGTGGTTTGCCGCCGCGCTGCATGTCCATCATCGCCTGCATTTGGGAGGCGATGTCGTTCTGGCTGGTCAGGGCGACGTCGGTTTCCTCCATCAGCTTGAGGAGGTTGATCTGCACGCCGCGGCCGGATACGTCGCGGCCGCCGGTGGCGCCGGAGCTTTGGGCGATCTTGTCGATTTCGTCGATGTAGACGATGCCGTATTGCGCGAGTTCGACATCGCCGTCGGCCGCTTTGACGAGGTCGCGCACAAGATCCTCCACGTCGCCGCCGACATAACCGGTTTCGGAAAACTTGGTCGCGTCGGCGCGCACAAACGGCACGCCGATGAGACGGGCGATGCAGCGCATCAGGTAGGTTTTGCCCACGCCGGTGGGGCCGAGCAGGAGGATGTTTTGCTTGGCGTAATCGCGCTCGCGCAGGCCGGGATCTTCCAGGCAGCGGCGCACATGATTGTAGTGGTCGCAGATGGCGACGGAGAGGACCTTTTTGGCCTCGCGCTGCTGGATCACAAAGCGATCGAGGTGATCGCGGATCTCGCGCGGGCGCAGGTTGAAATTACGGATTTTTTCCAGCACCTCGCGGTGGGCTTCATCCGCGGAATCCTGTGCAGGCGAGGAACTTCCCGGGCTGTTTGGGGTCACATTGGATTGGAATGCACTGCCAAACGGCGATGACCGCAGCATGTCCCGAAGCTGCTTAGGAAGTTGTTCAAGAGGATCTTGTGGAGTTTTTTCACTCATTTTTGGCAAGTAAAAGCGACCTAATTGATTGACCTTTTTGGACTTCTGAAAATTATCAACCGACAACAAACAACCAATCTTCGAAAGGAAATACCTTCATGCCCTCGAATCTTCCCAATCTCACGAAGCGTGAAATCGTGCTTCAAATTTATGAGAAGACCGGCTTCCCCCAAAAGGAGGTGGTGTCGACCGTTCAGATGACGCTCGACATCATCATGAACGCGCTCGCCGAAGGGCGCAATGTGGAGCTGCGCAATTTCGGCGTGCTGGAAGTCCAGCGCCGCAAGTCGCGCATCGGTCGTAATCCGAACAAGCCGGCCGCGGAGGTCGTCATCCCGGAACGGGCGGTGGTGAAGTTCAAGTCGGGCAAGATTCTCAAGCAGAAGCTCAAGAAGCTCGATATCGCCACCATCAACTGACGATTTTTGCTTCCGCAATTTTGCCGAGCCGGGCCGATTGGTCCGGCTTTTTTGTGTCCGTGTCCCGCGGGAGCCCGACGCACGTTTTCGGTTGGCTCCGGGCGCCGGCGCCGCCCATGGTTGCCGGTTCCCATGGCTACTTTTCAGTCTCTGCCCGGATTTCGTGAGTTCTATCCCGAAGCGCTGGCGCGGCGGAATCATCTCTTCCGCTGCTGGCGCCAGGCCGCACATGCCTACGGTTTTCAGGAATACGATGCGCCGGTGCTGGAGCCGCTCGACCTCTACAAGGCCAAATCCGGCGACGAGATCGAAGCGCAGTTGTTCAGCTTCACCGACAAGGGCGGCCGCGAGGTCGCGCTACGACCGGAGATGACGCCGACCGTCTGCCGTCTCGTCGGGGCCAAGGCCAATGCGCTCAAGCGGCCGATCAAGTGGTTCAGCATCGCGGATTTTTTCCGCTACGAACGCATGCAGAAGGGCCGCGGTCGCTGCTTTGCCCAGTTCAACGCCGACATCTTCGGCGAAGCGGGCCCCGAGGCGGAGATCGAGTTGATCGGTCTGCTGGTGCAGTGTCTGCGCGGGCTCGGTCTCGGCGCGGACGACTTTTACGTGCGGCTCAGTGATCGCAATCTGTGGTTCTACTATCTCGAAGCGCTCGGATTTTCGACCGAGCAGACGCGGGCCATGCTCGGCGCCATCGACAAATACGAGCGGCTTGGCGACGACGCGTTTAAGATCTACACCGACACGCAGGGGCCGCTCGATCCGGAGCTCAAGGCGCGCATCGTCGCCTTCCTCGGCATCAAGAATCTTTCGCAACTCGAGTCGGTCGTGAGCCATCTCGACAGCACCGCGCTCAATGCACGTCTCGACGACTGGCGCCGTGTGCTCGACGGCCTCGCGGCGATGGGCCTGGCCGACTTCATCGCAGTCGATCTCGGCGTGGTGCGCGGCCTCGCATATTACACTGGCTTTGTTTTTGAAGCCTTTGATCGTAAGGGCGACCTGCGCGCGCTGGCCGGCGGCGGTCGCTACGATGATCTGGTGGAAAAACTCGGCGGCCCAGCGCTGCCGGCGGTCGGTTTCGCCATCGGCGACATGACGATGGAACTGTTGCTCGAACAACGCGAGCTGCTGCCCAACCTCGTCGTGGCGCCGGATGTCTATGTCGTGATCGACGGCCCGCAGGAACGACTGGCCGCGTTTGCCGACATCAATGCCCTGCGTGCGGCCGGCTATCGGGTCGATTATCCGCTGCGCGAACTCGGTTTTGGCAAACAGTTCAAAGTCGCGGCCGAATGTGGCGCGCGGGTCGCGCTGATCTATGGCGGCGATGAACTCGCGCGCGGCGTGGTCAAACTGCGTGACATGAATGCCCGCGACGAAGTTGAAGTGCCGCGCGATCAGGTCGCCGAAGCGGTGCGCGATTTTCTCAACGGCTGAGTCAGGCGAGATCGGCCGGGCCAAAGGCGTTCGGCAGCAGGGCGGCGATGCTTGTATCCAGTTTCTCGTTACCATCGCAGATGCCGACGATCCGCGCCTCGGGGCCGAACTCGAAAATCACCTGCCGGCACGCGCCGCACGGTGCGGTCGGCTTGGATGTCGGAGTGTAAACCACGACGCATCGAACGTCGCGCCGACCCTTGGCCACCGCGGAAAAAATCGCCGTGCGCTCGGCGCAGTTACACAGGCCGTAGGACGCGTTTTCGACATTGCAGCCGCTGAAGCGTTTGCCGTCGGCGGTGAGGATGGCGGCCCCGACCGGAAATCGGGAGTAGGGCGCGTAGGCGCGGCGGGCGGCGGCGCGGGCATCCTTTTCGAGCGCGGCGAGATCGGTGGCAGAGAGGCGGGCGGAGGACATGATTTTGAGCAAAAAGTCGGTGAGCGAATCAGTCGGCGAACAACTGGCTCCCTTCGATGGCCAGCAGGCGGAGTTTGGTCTGGATGCCGCCGGGGGCGGAGAACCCGGTCATGCGACCATCGGCGCCCACGAAGCGGTGGCAAGGGACGAGCAACGGCCAGGGATTTTGCCCAAGGGCGACGCCGACGGCGCGACTCACCCCGATCGGCTGATTCAGGGCACGGGCGAGGTCGCCGTAGGTGGCGGTGCGCCCGGATTTCACCGCCAGCGCGGCGCGATAAACCGCGGCCTGAAAATCGGTCACACGCGGCCAGTCGTAAGGCACATTGGCAAAATCTTCCGGCGCACCGGCGAGATGCGAACGCACGCGTTGTGCGATGCGTTCAATCCATGGCGGCGGCGTGTCGTCGCCGGGCAGATCGGTCAGGAGTCCGAAGCCGCTGACGTGTTCGCCTTCCCAGCAAATGCGACAGTCGCCGAGGACGGTGGAAAAGCGATGGGCGGGCATGGCGGCGGAGAAAGCGAAATTCAGTTGGTAACGCCGCGAGCAATCATGCCGCTCGCGACCGCTTCGTCGAGCAGTGCGGTGATACGTTCCCACAACGCCGGCGCGCCGTCGGCGACGAGGCGATTGCGGGCGACGACGCGATCATGGGTCACGCCATGGGCGCGCCAGGATGCGCCGTCGGTGTTGAGGTTGAGCAGCATCGGCTGGATGCGATCGCAGGCGGCGGCAAACTTCGCCTCAGGGGTTTCGCGTGCTTCAAATTCGTCCCACAGGGCGCGAAACTCTGCCGCCTGATCATCTGGCAGCAGGCCGAACAACCGGTCGGCGGCGCGGGCTTCGCGATCGTGTTGATCGACCATTCGCGCCTCGTCGTAGGCGAAGGTATCGCCGGCGTCGATTTCGACGATGTCGTGCAGGATGACCATTTTGAGCACGCGCAGGAGATCGAGCCGGTCGGCTTGGTCGTATTCGGCAAGGACGATCGCGACGAGGCAGAGGTGCCAGGAATGCTCGGCGTCGTTTTCCCGCCGCCGGCTGTTGATCAACAGAGTCTGACGCAGGATTTCCTTCAGTTTGTCGACTTCAAGGATGAAGGCCAGTTGGCGGCTGAGGCGGTCGGCGGAAGCGGGCGGCAGGTCCATGTCGGACCGAACCGCAGACGGGCGCCGCTGGCAACATCGGGCCGCGGTGGAGTCGCCGGACCGGGAGCGGGTAGGGGCGCCGAACCGGGCGGATAACGCTTTTCCTTGCGGGAGCCCCGACCGCCCTCTTCGATTCCCGGCCTCTGTCTCCATGAAAATCCTCGTAGCCGACAAGATCTCAGCCAAAGGAGTCGCCTATCTGCGTGAGCAGCCGGGCTTCGAAGTCGTGGAGGCGTATGGCTCCTCCCCCGAGCAAGTCCTGGAGTTGGTCAAGGACGTCCACGCCATCGCGGTGCGTTCCGAAACCAAAATCACCCGCGAAGTGCTCGCCGCCGCGCCGCTTCTCAAGGTCGTCGGCCGCGCCGGAGTGGGCGTGGACAACGTCGATGTCGAGGCCGCCACCGAGCGCGGCGTCGTGGTGATGAACACGCCGTCGGGCAACACCATCGCGACCGCTGAGCTCACCTTTACCCATCTTCTTTGCGGCGCCCGTCCGGTGCCCCAGGCCGCTGCTTCGATGAAGGCCGGCAAGTGGGATCGCAAGGCGTTCAGCGGCGTGGAACTTTTCCGCAAGACGCTCGGCATTATCGGCATGGGCCGCATCGGCGGCGAGGTGGCCAAGCGCGCCCAAGCTTTCGGCATGCGCGTGGTGGCGTTTGATCCCTATCTCGCGCCCAGCCGCGCGAAGGCGATGCAGGTCGAGGCGATGACGCTCGACGAGCTGCTGGCCGAGGCGGATTTCATTACCGTGCACATGCCGCTGACGGACGACACGCACTACATGATCGACGAGGCCGCGCTGGCCAAGTGCAAGTCAGGCGTCCGCATCTTCAACTGCGCCCGCGGCGGCATCATCAAGGAATCCGCGCTGATCGCCGGGCTCAAGAGCGGTCAGG
>CBINJL010000206.1:0-6050 GCA_966250925.1 uncultured Opitutus sp.
ATGCATGCAGCAGGTGCCACGTATCCACCTCGTGGTGACCGCGACGGCGCGACTCGGCCTGGGCGTCGGAAATCGCCTGGCGAGACATCTGGGTGAGTTTGTTCATATCCATGCCAACGACCTTGCAAGCGCCGCGCCAAATCGCCGCCGAGGGAAGCCGCACCGGCCGGTGAGACAACAGCGCGACAAAGCGCGCCGCCGTGTGCCGCGACGGCGCAATCAGGGTGTCAGTTCGTAAACTTCAACGATGGCGACGCCGGGCGCGGCCGGCTGATCGGGCAACGCCTCGAACGGTCGCACCATCACGGTGTAAATGCCGGCGGGCAACTCGATCACCGCCCCAGGCTCCACCGGCAGCATGGCGCTCGAATCGCCCAGCGAAAGTCCCGCGTCGTAAACCGCCTGCTCGGAAGGTTGATCGACCACGCCGCGATCGATGACCGGAATGTCCTCGTGCAACAAAGCGGACGGCCCATCCCAGTCGTCGTTGTAATACACCAGCTCGGCCCCGGCGTCGTAGATTTCCATCTCCGGATCGCCCATCACCACATCGGCCGGCAGCCCGTAGGCAGTCAGCGACGGACCGCGCACGCGAATGAACATGGTCTTGCGTTCGCCTTCGCGTCCGGCCTCGGGCCGCACCACGAATCCGGCGATGATCGGCGCCTCGCGTGAAGCGTAGGCCCGGGTGGAAATGTTGACCAATCTCGCCCCGCCGGCGTCGCCGACTTCGTAGGCTTCGACCAGCGCGTAACCCTGCGCCCCGCCCGCGCCGCTGACCTGCGCGGTGTAGTTGCCCGGCGCGAGGTCGAGCAGCAACGCCGCGTCGCGACTGCCGTTGTCGAACGGAAACGCACCCACCTGCGAGGCCGCCGCCGCGATGGCGGACGCATCGGCGGCCGGAAGCCCCCAGTCGTTATTGGTGTAAACTGTCCCGGTCGCGAGCGCATCGATCCTCAGCACGGGATCAGACAGCGTGTCGGCCACACCCAAGGCTCCGAGCGCTGGTCCCGGTGCCCGCAGCAGCACGCGCCGGCTGCCGGTGCCGTTGACGACAAAACCGCCGATCAGGGTTTGGTATCCACTTCCCACATACGCGCGGGTGGAGACATTGACCAGTCGCCCGGCGGCGCCGCGATCGGGACTCAGACGATAGCCCGCGACCTGAAACGCGGTCTGCTCGATCGTGCGGGCATTGTCCGCCGCCGCACCGCCGGAGGCCACGCCGAGCGCGACGGGCTGGGTGAGATTTATGGTGCCGACGCCAGAGTTGTAAGAGGAAATCGAAAGCTGCGGATTGGAAAAATAGCGTAGGCGCGTGCCCCCCGGATATGCCATGATGGTGCAAAACCGACGCTTCGTTCCTCCAGTATCAACTGCCTCAATCCGATAACCATAACTGTGGGCGAAAGCGCCGTGATAACCACGCTCCGGAGCCGCACCGGCGTTTTCCCGATCATGGGCACAGCCGAA
The DNA here is from genome assembly GCA_966250925.1 of uncultured Opitutus sp. Classification (GTDB taxonomy): domain Bacteria; phylum Verrucomicrobiota; class Verrucomicrobiia; order Opitutales; family Opitutaceae; genus Actomonas. Next base: position 1,474 of record CBINJL010000206.1, read on the forward strand.
GTTATGGCCGAGTTCGTGCGACAACACCGTCGCATCACTCAGCTCCGCGTAGTGTAGCACCGAAAAAGCGAAAAACGGTTCCACGAACCCGCCAAGATCTTCCAGCAGGTAGGCGATACCGACAGTGGGATTGTCGGGACGCTGCACAACCAGGCTGACCATGTCGGCGCCCAGCGCTTCGCGGGCTGCATGCACTTCGTCCATGTAGCCGTCAGTCACGCCTACCAGCCGCTCCAGCGCGTCATCCTGCCAGCCGGTCTGCGGCGTCTCGGTTTCATCGCCGGCGTAATCGACCTCCAGTGTGCCCGCCAACTGGATACGCGCCGAGATGCCGCTGGCGGCAAAGTCGGAATTCACCTTGGCCACCGCCAGATCGATTTCGGTTTCGATGGCCGCGGCGCCGCCAAAAGCCGCCCGCACCGCCGAGGTGTAAACCATCAACAAGTCCACCGCGGCCTGACCGCTGACCAACGGCGCGGCGGCCTGCGCCTGCGCCCGTGCCGTCGTTCTCGTGAGCGAACCGGCCAACACGGGAGTGGCCGCGGCGGAAGCGGCGATTTGCGCGGCGGCGGCCGGCAGCGGCACGACCTCGCATTGGCCCTTTTGGGCGGAATCGACTTCGTAGAATTGCACGACGCGCAGTCCCGCGGCATCGAGCGTGCGCACCTTGATTTCGCCCGTCGTCACGCCTTCGAGCGAGGCGGAGACATGGCCGTCGCGATAGGCGAGCATGAAGCGGCTGTGCGGATAGCCCGGCACGCGCCCCTCGCTGACGAAGCGATCGGGCCCCAGAATCTGCGTCCGGTCGATCGTCGCGGTGACGGCCCGGCCATCGGGCAATGGCAACACGATCTCGCCGGCGCCGGGACGGTTGAACGGCGCCCGTTTGCCGGTCAGCGCGGCCGCGTTGAGATCGAGATAACGAAACTCCCGCGTCGGCGCCTCCACCCGGGCTTCGACCACGGTTGCGGCAGCCGGCGGCGGCACAAAGTGCCACAAGGATGACACGGTCGAAGGTGCTGGTGGCATCAGCGGCGGATTGGAAGCGACGGCCGGCGGCGCTTTTGCAGGCGGGATTTGCCCGGGGACCTCGTTGCCCGAATCCCCGACTGCACGCGGTTCAGCGGGCGGCAACGATCGCGTTCCCCACCACGACAATCCCGCCAGACCGGTCAGCACAGCGATGAGAAACAGAAACCGGCGGTGCCGGCGACGACTGAGGGCGGAAAGATCGGACATGGCGCGCAGGAAGAATCGACGGGGAAACTGCAGCCCACTGCCCCTCGGACCCACGCGCAAGACCACGGTTCCGCTCCCGTCCGGAGCTCGTTGTGATCCAACCACGTCCTGCGGACCTTCGCAGTCCGCCCCAACCAGGAAGAGGGCTACGTCCAACAGCACTTAATCAGTTGACAAAAGTTGACGCCACCTGCTTCGAAATATCCTCTTACTTTATGGAACGTCAGCTGAACCGCCCCCTTCTTGAGCAGACCTTGGCTGCCAAGGGGTTCACCCAGACGTCCGTCGCCGACGCTCTGGGGCTCACCAAGGCCGCCGTGTCAAAATGGCTGACCGGCAAATCCTTTCCACGCCCGCCGGAGCTGCTCAAACTCGGTAAATTGCTCGGGCTCGGCTATACGGATTTGGTCGCGTCCGACCGCGCTTCGACCAATGAGCCCCTGATCGCGTTTCGCAAGCGCGCCAGCACCAAGACCACCGCCGAGCACGTCGCACATGCCAAGCAAATGGGACGTTTGTTGGAACCTGTGGTCACGCACCTGGGTTTCGATGCATTCATCTCACCCGGACGACTCAAAAAGCCGTCCTTGGACTACAACTACCTTCAAGCACTGGCCGCAGAGATTCGCCGGGACCTAAAACTAGATCCGACCGGTCCGGTGGATTTCAATGACCTCATCGACAAGTTCAAGGAAATGCAGGCGGTGATCATACCGGTGTTATGGGGTCAAAAAACACGCCACGAGAATGCGCTTCATATCTACCTGCCAGCATCGAAGACCACGTGGATCTATCTGAACCTCGATAGCCGCATTCACGACTTCAAGTTCTGGATGGCGCATGAGCTGGGCCATGTTCTGGCCGTCAATCTGTTGGAATCGGGCGACACTGAATTGGCCGAAGATTTTTCAGATGCGTTTGCGGGTGCGCTGCTTTTCCCCGAACCTGCGGCCAAAGAAGTCTACGAGGCATACCAACAGCGTCATACCGCCCCAGGTCGGATTGCCGTGATCATGACGGCGGCGGAGCGCTTCGTTATTTCGCCACTTTCGGTATACAAAGAAGTGCAGCATTTCGCTGAAACGCGCACATCACGGCCATTCGAGACCGTGCCGGAAAAGGCGTTCTATTCAGCCTTGGCTGGCTTCAACAAAGGGTATCCCTCTGTGAGTGAAATTCTATTCGACGGAGAGAAGCCTTCTGCGGATCGGTTCATGCGGATCAGTGCGGAAGCGTTTAAAACTCCTTTCTTCGCCGCGCTCGGCAGCTATCTAAAGGAAAATCCCCAAAGCGGTTCTTTGGTCGGCCAAATTTTTGACGTGCCTCTGCCCGACGCAAAAGAACTACGCCAAGCACTCGTCTGACGGATTCTGGCAATCCACCACTGTAATGCCGCAAACAAAGATACTGGTGGATTCGTGCAGCTACTTTCGGCTAGCCCCAAATATTCACCCCTTGCTTGCGGTGTCTTTTGGCGCTGCGGAATACACCCTTTACGCACACCGGTCATTGGCGGATGAATTTCGTCGCGCACCGCGCTTACGAACGAAGTTCGAATGGTTCATGGAGCCTCGGTATGTCGAGAATCGGTCACGACCACTGAGAATCGGGAAAAAAGAAACGGCAGCGATCGACCAAGCCTTCGAATTCATGTGGGCGCATGTGAAGGCTGAACACTTGAAACCGTCGCCAGTCGATGTGCGCATCCTCGCCACTGCGTCCGAACTGGGTTTACGAATGATCTCGGATGACGAGGACCTGCTCAACATGGCCCGTGACTACGGGGTGCACGCGGATACTTCGATGGAAGTTATGAAGCTCATGTTGGTTGAGCGCCACATCGACATGGACAAGGTCCGGCAAGTCGTCGCGCAGTGGATCTATGATAACGAGACGCCCAACGCCGGTTTCTCCAAAGACTACCGGCGTATCTTCGGCGAAATACCCCCGCGAGAATAGTCCATTTCCTGAGGCGCGCTGGGTAACCCAGCGGCTCTTTGATTCTAGCCACCTTCGGGTTTTTCTCAAACTTCGATCACACAGGCTTTACGCCGAGCTCCCGCATCGCCTTTGTCGTTGGCGATCAACGCTGTAACTGGCTCGCATGTTGGCCCTGCCCCCTTCCTCAGGAATGATCCACCTTCAAGAAGTATGCCCAGATGGTGCAGTCAAATTTCCAGGGCCTGCCTAACAAGACCGGAAAAACAGGTCCAAAGCCGATGAAGCAAAAGCTTCACCACATCACTGCGGACCAGGTGCTCGCTTTCGCGAAAAAGGTAGCTGGGAAGAGCTTCCAGACCTTACGTCAATCTCGCCCCTTCGTGGTGGATGTCGTCGACGATCAGGTCGTTTTTTATCCGCAAAGCGGCGAGCCGTTCTGGCCGGAGATTGATGAATATGTGCAATTGTTCAATCAGCACAACTCCCTGAGGCCAGGAGACTATCCCAAGAAGCTTTGGTCCAATTCCTATTTTGTAAGTTTGGCTGATGCGCTACTCAACGGGACAAAGCCGGTCGCCCCGTTATCGTCGCCCCCAAGCGAAGACGAAAAGCCTGAACCGCCGTCGACCATATTGGAAACCAAGGTGCGCCGCTTGCGGTTGCGCAAAAGTCTGCCGCCGCCCGCCGGCCACAAGTCCCCCAAGAAGATTAACGTGACGAGTATTCAGATTGCTCGTGATCCCGCGGTTAAGGCCTGGGTTTTAAAGGTAAGCAAAGGCAAATGCGGCTGTTGCCTGCAACCAGCTCCGTTTACCGACGATGATGGCTTGCCATTCCTCGAAGTGCATCACGTCCGGCCGCTCAAGGAGGGTGGACCTGATTCCATCGATAACGCCGTCGCCCTTTGCCCCAATTGCCATCGCGCCTGCCACCACGCAATGCACCGCCATAAGCTCATCAAAGGGCTCTACAGGCGGTTCCCACGGTTGAAGTAAAAGCCATGCCATCCATCGCACCATCAGGAAAATCGGCACCACGCCGGCGCCGCTCGCCGAACACCTCATTCTCACGCTGCTCGAAAAATGAAAAGCTACTATCGCGTCATTCTCGGCAAGAAGAGCGTCCCCACAAAGCTCTTTCCCCAACCCGTCGAACTGGTGGGCGCAACAGGACTCGAACCTGTGACCTCTTCCGTGTGAAGGAAGCGCTCTAACCAACTGAGACTATGCGCCCGTCTCCAGTTCCTCTGACGAGGGTCGGGGAACTTGACCAACGCCCTGCCGCAAATCAAGCCGCTTTTCCGTCTCTCGTTTCCAGCGGGCGCAGGCGGTCCCGCGTCCGCGGCTAGGGCGTGTCTGGGAATGCCGAGGAGCCATCGCTGGGAACGCAGCCGGTGG
>CBINJL010000207.1:0-6027 GCA_966250925.1 uncultured Opitutus sp.
CGGTTCAGGCGACGTCCCAGACCGAGCCGGACTCGATGAGCGCACGGAGGTCGCATCCGATTACGGCAACCCGTCGAACCCTGAGCACTCCGCCAACGGCCTGCTGTGGAGCCTCAACAACTGGATCACCAACGCCAACCACCACGAACGTTACCGCTACGACCGCGGCACGTGGCGCACGGAGGAAGCGCCCGACCGCGGCCAGTGGGGCATCGCGCAGGACGACACCGGCCGGTTTTATTACAACACCAACAGCAATCCGCTGCGCGGGGATCTGCTTCCCGGCGAGTTCCTCCTCCGCAATCCCGACCTGCGTTACCGCGATGCCATCAACTACGACATCGCGCCGCGCCAACAACTCACGCTTTTCCCGAGCCGGATCACGCCCGGCATCAACCGCGGTTATCAGATCCTCGGTCCCGATGGCGTCCTGCGCGAAGTCACCGCCGCCTGCGGCCCGGTCATCTACCGCGGCTCCGCCTTTCCCGCCGGATTTTACGGCAACGCCTTCGTCGCCGAACCAGCCGCCCAACTCGTCAAACGTATCCGCCTCGACACTACCGCCGACGGCACGCCCCGCGGCACCAACGCCTATCCGGCCAGCGAATTCCTGACCTCGACCGACGAACGCTTCCGTCCGGTCAACCTCTATAACGGACCCGACGGCGGCCTCTACGTCGTCGACATGTATCGCGGCATCATCCAGCACCGCATTTTCGTCACCAGCTACCTCCGCGCCCAGATCATTGATCGCGAGCTGGAGACCCCGCTTGGCATGGGCCGCATTTATCGCCTCGTGCCGGTCGACGCACCGACCGCCGTGCCTATTCCGCGCCTCCACACCGCCACCGACGCCGAGCTGATCGCCGCCCTTGGCCGCAAGGATGCCTGGTGGCGCGAAACCGCCCAACGCCTCCTCGTTGAACGCGCCGCGCCCACCGCCATGCCTGGTTTGCGCGCCATCGTCGGCGAACCGTCCCATCCCGGCCGCCTCAACGCCTTTTGGATTCTCGACGCCCTGTGCGAACTCTCCGACGACCTGCTGCTCACCGCGCTCGATGATCGCTCGGTTTCACTGCGTCTCAATGCCCTCGAAGCGGTCGCCCCACGCCTGGCCTCCGGCAACGAAAAACTCGCCGCCGCCGTGCTTGCAGCCGCCCACGCGCGCCAACCTGAAGTCCGCCGCATGGCCGCCGTCGTCATCGGCGAGTTGCCCGACACCATCGCCCTGCCCGCGCTCGTCCGCCTCGCCCAGCGCGACGGCGCTCTGCCCGGCATGGCCGATGCCATCGTGAGCGGTCTTGCCGGCCGCGAACTCGCCTGGTTGCAGGCCGTCGCCGCCACCGACACCGGCGAAGCCTCCTCCGTGATCGCCCATGCCACCGGGATCGTGATCGCCCGCCCCACGCCGGCCGAGGTCGAAGGATTGTTCCAACTCATCGACAACGCGCCCGCCGATTCACTCTTCGTCTCCGCCGCACTCGACGCCTTCGAGCGCGTGACCACCGGCCACCGCAACGCCATGGCCCGCCTGCAACTGCCGGTCGAACCCACCGCCCTGCAGCGTTACGCCGGCCGCGCCACGCCGCAGGAGCGCGCCCGTATCGTTGGCGTGCTGTCCCGCATCGACGGCCCGACCCAACGCATCGCCGTCGCGCCGCTCACGGCCGAGGAACAACTGCGCTTCGACCAAGGCCAGGCACTCTACGCCGTCTGCGCCGGTTGTCACCAGGCCAACGGCAACGGCATGGACGGACTCGCGCCGTCGTTGGTCAGTTCCCGCTGGGCCACCGGCGACGCCCGCACCGCCGCCGCCATCGTGCTTCACGGCAAGGCCGGCGATCAACTCGCCATGCCGCCGCTGGCCGCGCTCGACGACACCACCATCGCCTCCATTCTCACCTACATCCGCCGCTCCTGGGGCAATCGCGCTTCCGCTGTCTCCGCGGACGACGTCGCCGCCGCCCGCGCCACCTACGCGAAGCGTGCGGAACCGTGGACTGACGCCGCACTCGAAGCCCTCACTCTCACCCCCTGAACCGCCTTTCCCCATGAAAACCATCGCCACGCTCCTCGCCTGCACCCTCACCGCCGTCGTCGCCTTCGCCGCCTCCCCCGGACCCGAATTCAAACCGCTCTTCGACGGCAAGACGCTGGACGGCTGGCACAAGGTCGGCGGCACCGGCAGCTACCGAGTCGAAGACAATACCATCGTCGGCTACGGCGAAAACGTGGAAGGCAACACCTTCCTCCGCACCGATCGCACCTATCGCAATTTTGACCTGCGCTTCTCCTACAAACTCGAGCACGGCAACTCCGGCGTGATGTTCCGCGCTCTCCAGCGCGAAAGCGCCGACGGCAATGGTCGCGTCTATGGCTACCAGTGCGAACACGACAACAACGTGAATCGCGCCTGGAGTGCCTGCCTCTACGACGAGGCCCGCCGTCTCTGGCTCCAGCCCCACTCCACTGACCCGCGCGGCCAGGCCGCCCTCACCGCCCAAGGCAAGGAACTCACCAAATGGGACGATTGGAACGACGTGCGCATCCTCTGCGTGGACAAGGACATCAAGATCTGGCTCAACGGCGAACTGCGTGTCCACTTCGTGGATACGGATAAGGAACACTTCACCCCGGAAGGTTTCTTCGGCCTGCAGGTCCACTCCGGCAAGAAGAGCCTCGTCCGCTGGCGCGACCTGTATCTGCAGGAGTTGGAATAAGCCTTTCGCGGTCGTCGGCGAGCGACGACCTTCCATTTTGGGCACGATGCGAAGGTAAGCGTTGCCTCCCTGCGTAGGGCGTTCGCTTGCGAATGCCTCCGCTTATATCCTCCCTGCCGCCTTCCGGGCTGGTGGAGCTGAGGGGAATCAAACCCCTGACCTCTTCATTGCGAACGAAGCGCTCTATCAACTGAGCTACAGCCCCATTTCAGCCCAAAGGGAGGAGTGTTCTGGGAACTTCGCACGGCGGAGTAAACACCTTTTTCCGCCGTTCTTGTTTTCATCCCGGCCAACCTGGTTCCGTCTCCCGTAACTGCCGTCAGGTTGCCCCCTTGGCCCGGAATCGCAGCGCCACCTGCACCAGCAGAATCAGCGCCGGCACTTCGATCAGTGGTCCCACCACCGCCGCAAAGGCCACACCGGAGTCGATGCCGAAGACCGCGATCGCGACCGCGATGGCCAGTTCGAAGTTGTTTCCGGCCGAAGTGAACGCCAGCGCGGTCGAGCGTTCGTAGTCGGCTCCCAGGCGACGCGCCATGGCGTAACTGATGAAAAACATCACCGCGAAATAGATCGCGAGCGGGATCGCGATCCGCACGACGTCCCCCGGAAGCTGCACGATCGATTCACCCTTGAAGGTGAACATCATCACGATGGTGAAGAGCAGCGCAGCCAGCGTCAGCGGAGAGATTCGCGGCAGGAAACGCGTCTCATACCATACCTCGCCTTTCCAGGCCACGAGCACGATGCGGCTCAACGCCCCGGCCGCGAACGGGATGCCGAGGTAGATCGCGACGCTCACAAACACCTCGCGCATCGAAATCGCCACCACCCGCCCTTCCAGTCCGAACCACGGCGGCAGCACAGTGACAAACAGCCAGGCCAGTCCGCCGTAGGTCAGCACCTGCGCGATGCTGTTGAGCGCCACCAAGCCGGCGGCGTATTCACGGCTGCCGCGCGCGAGATCGTTCCAGACGAGCACCATCGCGATGCAACGGGCGATGCCGACCAGAATCAGGCCGACCATGTAATCGGGGTGATCACGCAAAAACACGATCGCCAGGCCGAACATGAGCAGCGGCCCGACCACCCAGTTCTGCACCAACGAAAGTGTCAGCACCCGACCGTCCGCGAAGACTTTGGGCAACGCGCGATAACGCACTTTCGCCAGCGGCGGATACATCATCAGAATCAGACCGCAGGCGATCGGCACATTGGTGGTGCCGACCGTCAGCGGTGCGAAGAACGCCGCCGGATCGTCGATCACAAAATGGCCAAGCGCGACGCCGACCGCCATCGCCGCAAATATCCACAGCGTCAGATAGCGGTCGAGAAACGACAGCCGGGGCGCATCGCCGGATTTCATGGTCAGCAACAGCCCTGCGATTCGCGATCGCCGCCCGGCAGACAGAGTTCCTTGGCCAGGCAATCGGTGTGCTTCGAACCGAGCTGGAGCACAAATCGGTCCGGTTCGCGGCGAATCTCCGCGAGCACGAGCTGCACGACATTGCAGGCCTCATACTCGAATTCCACCGGCAGATCCTCGCTCCCGAGAATCGGCGCCGCATGCGCAAACGCCTTCAGGAGTTTGCCGGCCGTGATGCGATGATCGGTGTCGTCGCCCACCCAGGTCTGCAGCAGACAGCTCACCACCCGGCGCACCGTGCCGCCGCAGTCGACGAAATCGCGCTGCACGCGACCGACTTCGGTCACATGGAAATGGGCTTCGATCGGCTCGCCATCGGTCCAGATCACGGTGAGGGGCAACTCGGGGGCGCTGGCCAACGCTGCCAGCAAATCGGAAATGCGCACGGCGGCAGCCGGAGCGGTTCGCTCGGTCGCGCAACCGCAGGAACTCTCGGCCGGGGATGAGGATTGGTTATCCGAATTCATGGTCATACTTTCGTTTTGAGTTGGTCGCGCCGTCCGTCGGCATAGGCGCTGAAAGTGCGGCGGATTTCGTTGCGCACGCGGCGAAACACCGCGAGTTGCTCGGCCTCCGTGCCGGTGGCGTGAGCCGGATCGTCAAACGGCCAGTGGTGGCGATTCACCTGACCGGGAAAAATCGGGCAGGCCTGATCCGCGTTGCCGCACACTGTAATCACGGTCTCGACCTCGCGATTCATGAAGTCGCGCATCGACTTCGACGTGTGCGCCGCAATGTCGATGTCGATTTCCGCCATGGCCTTGATCGCCAGTGGATGGACGTAGCCGGCCGGTTTCGATCCGGCGCTGGCCACCTCCAACAGATCGCCGGCCACCGCACGCAGAATACCTTCGGCGAGATGACTGCGACACGAATTTCCGGTGCAAAGAATCAGCACGGTGGGTTTTTCGGAGCTCATAAATCAATTCCCTTCACAGCCACAGGTCACCGCTGCATCCGGGGCCAGTTTGCGCAGACGCGCGAGGTCCTGCCGGAACTGGGCATCCCCCGCCGCACAATCCTGCAGACAGGCCAGATTGGACTTCAATTCCCGCGACGGTTTGCCCGGCAGCGAATACACCACCCACTGCCCGCGACGCTCGGCCTCCACCATCCCGCGGGTGCGCAGATAACCGAGATGCTTCGATATCTTCACCTGCGGCTCCCGCATCACATCCTGGAAATGGCAGACGCACAACGGCCCCTGCAGCAGCAGGTGCAGGATGCGAAGCCGCGTCCGATCACAAAGGCACTGGTAGATTTCAACCAAGTCCACGCCGACACACATGCCCCTTAAGGCATATACGTCAATAGGTATATTCTAATTTCCGCCCCCCCCCACCCCGGCGGGGCCGGAACCAAATATCCTCGAAGTTTTCTGTCGCACGCGAAACTGGGAGGCGTTGTGCACAAGCGAGGGACTAACTACCGCAGCCGTAATCCACGCTTTCGCCTCCGGCTCAAGCGCGGCTACCCACTCCACCGCACGCACACCCGCCCTCACCCCGTAGCCGCGTTGGAGCGCAGCGACAACGTGGCCCGCCTGCCTCTCCGTTCTCCGCCTGGGCGTGCTTGATAAAGTTGCAGCCCCTACGTCTCCAGGGGCTATAGCATGATCTATTACGCCCTGTCTTCAGGGCTGCCGGGGATACACCGCCGCCCAGTCGCGCTTCATGCTGACCAACTGCCAGCCGCGGGCGGCCGCCTCATCGAGCCCGCGGGCCAGCCTACCGATGGTCGAGTCGCGATCATAGGCCCATTCACGATCGGCGTCGTCGTGATGCACGATCAAGGCGAGCCGCGCACCGTCGCCTGCCGTGGACCATTCCAGCATCTGAAAATCGCCGTCGGAATTGCCCGCCGCAAAAATCGGCCGCCGCC
>CBINJL010000208.1:0-6015 GCA_966250925.1 uncultured Opitutus sp.
GGCCGGCCAAAGCGGAAGGCGACGGTTTTGCGGCTCCGATTTCAATTTCAGCGCCAGGTGCCAACGGCCCTTTCGCAGTGATTGATGTCAACGGCGACAATGCTCCGGATCTCGTTTTTACTCGCCGCGTTTCCGGTCCCGCCGCGTCTACGACGGAGCGCGGGTGCGAACTTTGGCTAAACGACGGTCAGGGGAATTTTGCCCGGGCCGCGGATTCTGCGCTCGATACCCTCGCCCTGAGTGTCGGTGCGGTGGCGGTGGGAGATTTTGATCGCGACGGTCGGTCAGACCTTTTTATCGGGACGCGCTGGTCTCCGGAAAACTATCCTGCCTCGCCGCCCAGCGTGCTGCTGCGCAACACGGGTCATGGCTTCGAAGATGTGACTGATCGCTTCGCCCCCGGTTTGCGCCACGGTGGAATGATCACAGCAGCGCTGGAGACCGACTTGGACGGCGATGGATTCGCCGATCTGCTGCTGGCGACGGATTGGGGGCCGGTGGCCTGGTGGCGGAACGAGGCCGGTCGCGGGTTGCGCGATGCCACCTCCACCTCGGGTCTGGCGTCCGCCGGCAACGGTTGGTGGAGCGCATTGGCGGTGGCCGATCTGGATGGAGACGGGCAACGCGACATCGTGGCGGGCAATATCGGACTTAACTCGACGTATTCGGAATTTAACTACGGACCGTTGGTGCTGCTGCAGGGGGATTTCGCCGGCAACGGCAGCCAGCAGGTGATCGAAGCCTATCACGACGAACGCGGTCGTCTGGTGCCGCGGCGGGCGCGATTGGAGCTGGCGGCTGAGATTCGCAATCTGCGACGCAGGTTTTCCCGCGATGATGCATTCGCCGCGGCGTCGCTGGATGAAATTCTCGGGGCGGATGAAGTCGCCGCGGCGCGACGTTGGGAAACCAACGAACTGCGCAGCGGTGTGTTCCGGGCGCAAGCGGACGGCACCTATCGCTTTGAGCCCTTGCCGCAACAGGCGCAGCTTGCGCCGCTTATGGGCGTTGTGATCGGAGACTGGAATCGCGACGGTGCGCCCGATCTTTGGCTGGCGCAGAATGATTTTTCTCCGATCGGTTCGGTCGGTCGTTTCGACGGCGGCCTCGGGCAGGTTTGGCAAGGGGATGGGGCGGGCGGTTGGACCTATCTGTCTGCGGAAACTAGCGGGGTGCTCGCGCCTGGAGCAGCGACCGGCGTGACGTCGCTCGTGCTGGATTCGGGAGCTGAAGTGATCCTCCTCGCACGCGAAAACGAACCCCTGCAGGCCTACCGCGCCAATGAAAACCCATGAACTCCTCAATCGCACATTCCTCCCCACGACTCCTCTGGGCTGCGCTGGGATTGGCGACCGGAGGATTGTCGCTGGCGGCTGAGTCCGCCTTGGAAATACATGAGCTGGCGCCGCGCAGTCCGGCCACGGGGAGCACGATGTTCACACGGATGGATCCGGAGCGCACCGGGATTGTGGTGACCAACGATTATGCCGATCCGGCGATGTGGAGGGAGCATTACCGCGAGTTGATTTTCGGTGGCATGGGCACGGGCGTCGCCATCGGCGACTACGATAACGATGGCCGGGCCGACGTGTTTGTGGTCAGCAAGACCGAGACGTCCCGATTGTTTCGCAATCTCGGCAACTGGCGCTTCGAAGATGTGACCGAGTCGGCGGGATTGGTGCCGGAAAAAGGCTGGTGGGATCAAGGCGTGTCCTGGGTGCGAAGCTGGTTCGACGACACGGCCGCGAGCGGCGACGCGTCCGGCAACTGGGAGCAGGGCGCAGTGTTTGTCGATGTAAACAATGATGGCTGGCTCGATCTGCATGTCTGCCGCTTCGATGCCCCGAATCTGTTGTTTGTGAATCAGGGCGACGGCACGTTTGTCGAAGAGGGGGAGGCCCGCGGGCTGGCGGTGAGCGACGGTTCCGGCACGGCGGCGTTTGCCGACTATGATCGCGACGGCTGGCTCGATGTCTACCTGCAGACGAACATGCTCGATGTCGCGACCCGACCCGACGGACAACCGGACCGGTTGTTTCGCAATCGGGGCGACGGCACATTCTTGGAAGTTACCAACACGGCCGGAATTCGCGGCAACACATCCGGGCATGCCGCGATCTGGTGGGATTTTGATCAGGATGACTGGCCTGATATTTATGTGGCCAACGATTTTGCTGAACCGGATCGCATGTATCGAAATAATGGTGACGGCACGTTCTCCGACGTGCTCGAGGAATTTGTTCCCCGCACCCCGTATTATGCGATGGGAGCGGACGTGGGCGACGTCGACAACGACGGCGATCTGGACTTCTTTGTGGCCGACATGGCGGCGAGCACGCCGGAGCGTGACCAGCGGGGCATGGCCGGTTCACGCGCCCGCGGACAGGAGTTGCCGGTGCAGGCAGAGCGCACTGCGCAGGCGATGCGCAACGCGCTTTACCTGCAGACGGGCGCGGGCCGTTTTCAGGAAGCGGCCTTTCTGGCCGGGCTGGCGGCAACCGACTGGACCTGGTCGGTGCGTTGGGAGGATTTGGACAACGACGGCCGCGTCGACCTGCACGTGACCAACGGCATGATTCGCGAATACCACAACAGCGACTTTTTGGAGCAGATCATGGTGAGCGAAAATCCGGCCGAGCCGGTGCGCATCATGAAGGAAAGTCCGGTGATGGCGGAGGAGAATTTCGCGTTTAGAAATCTCGGCAATCTGCGTTTTGAAGATGTGAGCGCAGCGTGGGGACTGGGTGAAAAAGGGGTCAGTTTCGGCGCGGCATTTGGCGATCTCGACGGCGATGGCGACCTCGATCTGGTCTATGGCAATTACGAGCGGGGTCCGAGTGTGCTGCGCAACGATGCGCCGACCGGGCATCGACTGCGGGTGGCGTTGCGCGGCGAAACGTCGAACCGATTCGGGGTCGGAGCGACCGTGCGGGTGACGACGGCGCAAGGCGAACAAGTGCGCAGCCTGCTGGCGGCTCGCGGGTATTTGTCCGGCAGCGAACCGGTGCTGCATTTCGGCTTGGGCGAGGCAACGCGGATCGAGCGTCTGCAGGTGTCGTGGCCGAGCGGAATCGAGCAAGTGTTCACGGACCTGTCGGCGGATCACCTGCTGGTAATTCACGAAGCCAAAGAGGATGCGACGTCGGCGGAATCGCAGCAGACGGAAACGCCGCGACCCTGGTTGATCGCGGCGCCGGATTCGTGGGGATTGCGACAATCTACGCGGGAGCAGGCGGGGGATGAGGAATTGATGCGTCCGTTGCAGCCCTGGCGTTTCGGTCGTGCCGGACCCGATGCGGTCGTGGCTGATTTTGATGGCGACGGTCGGGACGATATCGCGCTGGGGGCGACGGGAGCGGAGCCGGCTCGGGTGCTGTTTTCGACTCAGGCCCATGGTCGTCGGGTAGTCGCGTTGCCGAATCTCTCCGGCGTTGCGGAGGAAGGGCCGATGCTCGCGTTCGACGCGGATGGCGACGGGGACGTGGATTTGTTGCGCACGCACACCGGAGCGCGTTTGCCGGCGAGTGATGCGGGCTATCAACCGGAACTCTGGCTCAATCAAGGCCGGGGCGAATTCGCGCGATCGGCTTCGGATGTTTTGCCGCGGGCAACGATCAGCGTGGGAGCGGCGGTGGTGACGGATTTCGATCGGGACGGGCGGTTGGACGTGTTCCTTGGCGCCCGGATGCGGCCGGGCGAATACCCGGAAACCGATCGCTGCATGTGGTGGCGGCGCGACGAAACCGGTTGGCGTGATATGACGGAAAACTGGGCTCCGACGGAAGCGTCATCCGCACTGGTGACGGCGGCGTGGGCCGGCGACATGGACGGCGATGGGTGGGCGGATTTGGCCGTGGCGACGGAGTGGGGGCCGGTGCGGTTCTGGAAAAACAACCGCGGGCATGGCTTTGTCGATCGCACAACGGAAATCGGATTCGGCTCGGCGGGAACGGGCTGGTGGCGGGCGTTGGCAGCGGCGGATTTGAACGGCGACAACCGGCCGGATTTTGTCGTCGGTAATGTCGGGCTGAATACACAGTATCATGCCAGTGCGGAGGAGCCTGCGGTGCTGTTGGCGGGCCGGTTTGGCGGCCGCCGCGAAGCAGTGGTCGAGGCACATTGGGTGGACGGCCGCCTGCTCCCTTGGCGGAACCGCAAGGACATGGCGGCGCAGATTCGCAATGTGGCACGCAACTATCGGCGCAATGCCGACTACGCGCAGGCGGATATGGCGGAGTTGCTCGGCGCGGAGGATCTGGCGGCGGCGCGGCGTTGGGAGGCGACGGAATTGCGCAGCGGTATCCTGATCAGTGATACGGGAGGCGGCTATCGGTTCGAACCGCTGCCGCGCGTTGCCCAGATAGCGCCGTTGGAAGACGCGGTGTTGGTCGATCTCGACGGCGACGGCGCGCTCGACATCGTGGCGGTGCAGAACGATTTCAGCGCGATTGCCTTGGTCGGTCGCTTTGACGGTGGGATCGGTCAGGTGTTGCGGGGCGACGGCCGCGGCGGCTTTGCGCCGGTGTCACCTCGGCAGAGCGGATTGGTAATCCCGGGAGACGCGCAAACCGTTCGCCTGATCGACCTCGATGGCGACGGCCGCGAAGACGTATTCGTGACCCGCAACGACGCCACCACGCTGGCGTGGGTGACCGGAACCCGGTGAAGCCCTTGGGTCGTGGCAGCTTGTCAATAGTCAAGACATGTCCCCTTTGCCTTGGCTCGCGGTGTTGCTTGAGGGACGGTTTGTCGGGCGGCGGGAAACGTTGATCGAGGCGCAGTGGGAGGACGGCCGTTTGCTGCCCTGGCGGAACCGCAAGGACATGGCGGCACAGGGTCGTATCGTGGCGCGTAACTATCGTTGCAATGCCGACTCCGTGCAGGCGGATCTGGCGGAGTTGCTCGGCGCGGAGGATCTGGCGGCGGCGCGGCGCTGGGAGGCGACGGAATTGCGCAGCGGTATCCTGATCAGTGATACGGGAGGCGGCTATCGGTTCGAACCGCTGCCGCGCGTTGCCCAGATAGCGCCGTTGGAAGACGCGGTGTTGGTCGATCTCGACGGCGACGGCGCGCTCGACATCGTGGCGGTGCAGAACGATTTCAGCGCGATTGCCTTGGTCGGCCGTTTCGACGGCGGCATCGGGCAGGTGTTGCGGGGCGACGACCGCGGCGGCTTCGTGCCGGTGTCACCTCCGCGCAGCGGCTTGGTAATCCCGGGAGACGCCCAAACGGTGCGCCTGATCGACCTCGATGGTGATGGTCGCGAAGACGTATTGGTGACCCGCAGAGGCGCCACTACGCTGGCGTCGGTGACTGGAACCCGATGAAGCCCTTGGATCGGGGCATCTTGTCAATAGTCAAGACATGTCCCCTTACTTGCGTGCTCAACAAGCTACGCTCAAGAGCACAAAACATGGGCTTCCAACTCGTTGAAATCCCGTGCCTTACATGATGTTTCTTCAGAGACATGTCCCCTTGTGCTTGGCCCTTTTGCTTGGTCCGGGGCGTCAGATAAGGGGACGCCGTTGGCTGACCATTAAATCTCAACCTCTGAGATCAGTGAGTAAAGCCATGGTATTGGAAATTCTGTGCCGCCATCTAATTTCAAAGAACTTCTAATTCCATTGATTTTTATGCTAGAAACAAAAGACGAGCGGCCGGGAATCGAAAGTTCCCCTTCCAAGTAATATTCTTTCTTCTCGGTTACTGCTTTGTGTAGAGAATAAATCTGATCATATTTTCCGAATCCTGCCATAGCCTTATCAACCTCGGATGATATTGACATCGGATCTTCCCTTTCGAGAGCTGATGTGGCCCGGTTGCCCAATGCTTTCGTCACAGTAAGATAAAAATCATCATGCACCCTTGCTCCAGCTTGCAAATACGCAGGAATCGTAATGGTGATAGTTTTATCATTTTTATCGACGATGCGAATTCCTTGTTCAATTTCAAATATTGAGTCAAAGGCTTTTGAGGCAGCATTGGCGATCAACTCTTCCTGTGTGCCGTCAAGAT
>CBINJL010000209.1:0-5999 GCA_966250925.1 uncultured Opitutus sp.
GCAACTTTCCAGCAGGCGCACCGTCGGGTCGATTTCGCGTCGCTGTCGCTCAATCATGATCGTTCTAAATAACTCCCAGACATCATATTGAGTCTCAAAATAATCGCGCCGATCGCCGGTTTTATGAACGGTGCGAATCAGTCCCCAGCCGGTCAGCTCCTTCAGGCTCATGCTGACATTTGACCGGGCGATTTCCAAATGCTGCACCAGTTCGTCTGCCGTCACCGGTTCGCCCGTCAAGTAGAGCAGAGCGTGAATCTGCGCCACCGAACGGTTGATACCCCACTTCGTGCCCATCTCGCCCCAATGGAGAATGAACTTTCGCATGACCGGTGTGATTTCCATTGTTTCAGTAAAAACTGAAATTAAGCGCCGATTCAAGACGCGTTTTAAGATTCTCAGCTTAACCGGACGGTTATCACACCTTCTGACCGTAGCTGTCGTCGATCCGGATCAACGCCGCAAACAGCAACGAGGGCAGGGCGGAGATCATGATCCATTTGAAAAAGTTCGGATAACCCAACTGCTCCTGCAGCCAACCCGCGCCCATGCCGGGTAACATCATGCCGAGCGCCATGAAGCCGGTGCACAGCGCGTAGTGGGCGGTTTTGTGCGGCCCTTCCGCGACCATCATCATGTAAACCAGATAAGCGGTAAACCCGAACCCGTAGCCGAGTTGCTCCAGCACCAGCGCGCCGGTGATGAGCGCGTCGTTGACCGGCTGGGTCGTGGCCAGACCGACAAAAACCAGGTTCGGCAAATGCATCGCCGCGACCATCCCCCACAACATTCGCCGCAGACCAAATCGCGAGATCAGCCAGCCGCCGACGAGCCCGCCAATCGTCAGCGCCACGATGCCAAACGTGCCGTAGATCACGCCGACTTCCTGATTGCTCAGCCCGAGTCCGCCGTCCGTCCGTGCGTCGAGCAGGAAGGGAGTCACCAGTTTCAACAACTGCGCCTCCGCGAAACGGTAGAACAATAAAAACCCCAGCATTGTCACGATGCCGCGCCGCCGAAAAAACGCCGCAAACACCGTCCACCAGCCCTGCCATGGCGATTGTCCGGCCGCGGGCGAAACCGCATCCGCCGCCGGTCGCGGCAACGCCCACCGGTGATAAAACCCGAGCAGGAGAAACCCGACCGCCAGCACCGCAAAAACGCCCGTCCACGCCCGCGCCACGTTGCCGAAAGTCTCCTGCAACACGCCGGCCAGAAACACCAGACCGCCCTGACCCGCGATCATGGCGATGCGATAAAACGTGCTGCGCACGCCGACGAACGCCGCCTGCTGCGGCTTTTCCAACGCCAGCAGATAAAACCCGTCCGCTGCGATGTCGTGCGTGGCCGAGCTGAAGGCGAGCAACCAGAACACCGCCAGCGTGGCCTGGAAAAACCATGGCGCCGGCACCGTCAACGCGACGCCCGCGAAGGCCGCGCCCATGACCAGTTGCAGCGTCACGATCCAGCCGCGCTTCGTGCCCCACAGATCAACCAGCGGCGCCCACAGCGGTTTGATGACCCAGGGTAAATACAGCCAGCTGGTGTAGAGCGCGATGTCGGTGTTGGAGAGGCCGAGGTTTTTATACATCACGACCGCGAGGGTCATGACCGCGACATACGGAATGCCCTGGCCGAAATACAACGTCGGCACCCAGCGCCACACGCGCGATGAATTTTCAGCGCCCACGCTCACGCGTTGGTAGCGTTGTCATCTTCCAACGTCGCCAACACTTCGCGCGCCGTGGCGGCGTCTTCTTCGGCCACCTGCACCCGAATCCCGCCGGTGGCCCAGAGATAGGGCGGCGCGATTTCCGCAGTCTGCTCATCCGGAATCACGGCCGTGATGCCGTGCCCTTCCAGCACCGAACGGATCAATTGCGCTTCCGCGATCTCGGCCACCGTGGCGATCGTTTCCATGTCACGCAGCATGCCGACGTGTAATCGTTTGGCGAGAACGCACGCGCGCTTTCTGAACGATCCCGTCAGGTTCGACTGGCCCCGTGCAATCGCGTCCACCATGCTGCCGTTTCCCATGACGCTGACGGCTGGCCCCTTCGGAAACCTCCCTCTGGACGACCACGAACTCTACGCTTGGCTGCGCACCGCTGCCGACGAACACGCCATCATGGCCGTGACCGATCCGGCGGGCGTCATCCTGCACGTTAATGCGCAGTTCTGCCGCATCTCCGGCTACGAGCGCGATGAACTGGTCGGCAAGACTCATCGCGTCGTCCGCTCCGGCGAACATCCACCGGAGTTTTTTGCCGAAATGTGGCAGACGCTCAACGCCGGTCGCGTCTGGCAGGGCACCATCTGCAACCGTCGCAAGGACGGCGAACTCTACTGGGTCGCCAGCACGCTTGTGCCGTTGACCGACGCCGCCGGCCGACCGCGTTATCACCTCGCGCTGCGCACCGATGTCACGCGGCTCAAGCACGCCGAAAACGAATTGCGCGAAGAACACGATCACCTGCGCGAACAGGTTGATCTGCTGCGCGCCACCCAGAACCAGCTCGCCGCCTTCTACGATCACGCGCCCATCGGCATCAGTTGGCGTGAGTTCACCACCGATGGTCGTCCCGGCGCCAACCACACCAATCGCCGCTTCTGCGAAATCATCGGCCTCACCCAGGAACAGGCCTCCGACGTCGGCAACGTTTACAGCATCACCCATCCCGACGACCGCGCCCGGCAGGAACGCCTCACCCAGGAACTCTACGATGGCACCCGCGATCAGTTCTCGATGGAGAAACGTTACCTCCGGCCGGACGGTCGCACCATTTGGGCGAACCTCACTATCGTCGTCCTGCGCGACGCCACCGGCCACGTCACTCATCACTTCGGCATGCTCGCTGATATCACCGAGCAGAAGGAAGCGATCAACACTCTCGCAAGTCGTGAGAACCGCTGGCGCACCTACCTCGAAACCGCCAGCGAGATTCTCTACGCCATCACGCCCGAGGAGAACATCAAGTTCGTCTCCTCCGCCTGGACCACGAAACTCGGCCACTCCACCACCGAAGTTCTCGGCCGCAAATACACCGACTTCATCCACCCCGACAACGTCGAGGCCTGGCACAACTTCTTTCAGAAAACGCTCGAACGCGGCGCCAGTCCCGTCGGCATCGAATACCGCGTGCGCCACGCCGACGGTCGCTGGATCTGGCACGCCATGAGCGCGTCGATCTACACCGACCGCGACGGCCGCACCGCCTTTCTCGGTGTCGGCCGCGACATCACGCTGCGTCTCGAAGCCCAGCAGCAACTCAAAGCCGCCCTGGCCAAACGCGAGGAAATGGAACGCATCGTCAACCGTTCCCCATCCGTCGTCGTGCTCTGGCGCGCCGCCGAAAACTGGCCGGTCGAATTCGTTTCCCAAAGCGTCAGCCAATACGGCTACGACCCCGAATACTTCACCAACTCCAACCGCGGCTTCACCGCCATCACCCACCCCGAGGACATTGCCCGCGTGTCCGCCGAAGTGAATGCCCACGCCGCCGCCGGCCACGACGAATACAATCAGGAATACCGCATCGTTTGCGCCGACGGCTCCGTGCGCTGGGTGGCCGACCACACCGTCGTCCGCCGCAACGCCGACAACATCGTCACTCACCACGAAGGGCTCATCACCGACATCACCGAGCGCAAGGAAGCCGAGGAACGCGAACGCGAGCTGCGCGAACGCGACCTGCGCACCGCCGGCGAAATCCAGTCCCACCTGCGTCCGCGCGTTTTTCCTGACATTTCCCAACTCGAGATCGAGGCCTTGTCCGATCCGTCGATGCTGATCGGCGGCGACTACTACGACGTGCTCCGCGTCGACGACCGCCGCTGGGGTTTTGTTGTTGCCGACGTATCCGGCAAAGGCGCCGGCGCCGCGCTCGTCATGACCGAGTGCCGCGCCACGCTCCGCCTCTGCGCCGAAGGCGAACCCAGCCCGGCCAAGGTGCTCAGCCGCGTCAACCGCCACCTCGTGCCCGACATGCGGCCGGGCATGTTTGTCGCGCTCTTCTACGGTATTTACGATCTGGATACGAAGGTGCTGCGCTTCTGCCGCGCCGGTCACGAACCGCCGCTCCTGCTACGTTCCACCGGCGAGGTCGAGCAATTGCCCGGCGCCGGTCTCGCCATCGGCCTCGACGACGGCGAACTCTTCGACGAGATGCTGCAGGAACGCGAAGTGAAGTTCGGCGCCGGCGATCTGCTCGCGCTCTACACAGACGGCATCACCGAGGCCGCCAACCCGCAGGGCGAGGAGTTTGGCCGCGATCGTCTCGCCGCCAGCCTGCAGCGTCACCTCGACCGTCCGCTCACCGAGATGGTGAAGACCGTCGACCGCTACGTGCGCAATTTCTGCGTGCTCGCGCCGCGCCACGACGACCGCACCCTCCTCCTCGTCCGCGCCGGCTGATCCCGCCTCACCGCGTATCCGAAATTAAGATACAGATTCCCCCGCCGCGTCTCCGCCAGGCCGTCTCATTCCAAATACTTTAGTTTAACCGCCGATTTCACCGAGATCACAGAGTGAGATTCCACTGACCCGGTGTTCTCACGGCGTCACCTGCGGGGTGGGTGTTTTCGGAGTTGTTGCGATTTCCCTACCGCCAGTCTTTGCGCGCTTTGCGGCCTCCGCGGTCTTTGCGTTAACCATCCATTGCGGAACATAGGCTCATACCGACAGTGCAGGAAAACGGAGAGTCACATCCAAGCTCGCAAAGTTCAGAGCCGGGAGGGGATCGGCATCACCTTTCCTCGCCGTCATCCCACGAGGCGAGAAATGCATCGGCTTCCGCGATTGACCGCTCCATGTCGGCGATCAACGCCGCCACATCCGCTTCCAGTTCGCGCGTGGTGCTGTCGAGCCCCGCGACCGCCCGCGCGTTCAGGTTGTGTTTCAGAAACAGCACCTGGTCGCGCAACGTTGCCAGCACCGGTTCCATGCGGTCGGCCGCCCGCTGCATCAGCGTGACCATGCGTTCATAGCGTCGGCGCGTGGCTTCCAACTGGCGCTCGCTGCGCTGGCGCAGGTTGG
This sequence comes from uncultured Opitutus sp., assembly GCA_966250925.1. GTDB lineage: Bacteria > Verrucomicrobiota > Verrucomicrobiia > Opitutales > Opitutaceae > Actomonas. The sequence continues at coordinate 5,036 of CBINJL010000209.1, forward strand.
CACTGGTGTAGGCGTCGAGTTCATCGGCCCATTCGTCGAACAGCGCCTCGGCCACGCTGCGCACGCCGGCGATGCGCGCATGCACCGCCGCGGCCCGATCTTCGCTCTCTTCCAATTCGTCTGCCAGGCGTTCGTAGGCCACCTGCAGGTCGCCGCCGCTTTCCCCGGTCAGTTCCAGCAACTGCTCCAGCGCGGTCGCAAACTGCTCCTTCGCCTCCTCCTGCGCTTCCCGCGTGTCGTCCACCCGATCAGCCAGCACCTCGCGTTTTTCCACCCCCACCGATTCCAGCGCATTGTAATACATCGAGGCGCACCCGCCCGCACCGAGTCCCGTTCCGACCACCAGCGCCACCGCAAAAATCCCCCGCGCAACACCCCGGCGTAAACAGCAACTCATGCATCCACCCTGCCGCGTTCGGCCTCTTGCCGCAAGCCTCAGCCCGTTTGTCACGTAATACGTGACAAACGGGCTTTCGCCTGCCATGTCTGCGGCATGCGCACGCAGGCGTTTCACTACTCGTTTGAGTTCATGGCCCTGCTGGCCGACTTGGTGTGGGATGGCGTGGACCATGCCGCCGCGGCGGCCAAACGCCGCACCCGTTCAACACGGACTGGCAAGGGGCGCACGTTGCGGCCGGGATTCGATACGCCGCTATGGAACACTATCGTGGAAAATGTTCGTCGCCATCTGGTTAAACGCGGCGACCAAGTGCTGTTGGCGCGACAGATCGGAGTGCCCCGCCAGCGGGTGCACGACTACTTTATCACCGCGACGGCCATGCCTGATGCCGAACATCTGTTGCAGATTCTCGTTTGGCTGGCCGAACGGGAGCATCCTGGGTTTATCGCGGCGGGGGCACGTCGGCGCAGCGGGGCGGCCGAGGCCGACGACAATTTGTCACGTAATACGTGACAAATGGGAAAAGGGACACGCGATGGGAGACGCGGAGGTGGAGGCGCGCTT
>CBINJL010000210.1:0-5987 GCA_966250925.1 uncultured Opitutus sp.
CCAGGCGGTTGACGAAGAGGAAACCGAAGTCCAGCAGGCTCAGTTGCCCCCCGGCTTCATCCTGCCGCCGCGCCTGCGCCAGATCGCGTTTCGCGACGCCAATCCGTGGACCTTCCACGTCAACATGCGCTACAAGACCGGCGAGTCGGACGTGAGCTTCAGCGACCTCGGCCAGATTCGCCTGCGCAGCGCACTGCCCGGCGCCGACCAGACCACTTTCCCCCAGCGCAACTACGATGACGGTGCGGTGGGACTCGACGGCCTGCGGGCCAACGAGAAGGACGCCAACGGCAACCAGACCAGCACGCCTGGCGGTCGCTACACCGCGCAGGTCAGCAGTGCCGAAGACGCGCCGGATGGCGATTACCTGGCCTACACGCCCGGGCAGACACGCTATTGGTATTATCAGAACGATTCCCAATACGACGCCGGGACCGGCACGATGGCGATGAACGCCTACTCGACCACCAGCAACGGCGCCTCCCTCAGCGCGCCCGATGAAGGTGACGGCATCGGTTTCGAAATGGCGGTCGCCCGCCGGCTTTTCCGCATCAACGAAAAGACGGAAATCAATCTTACCGCCTCGCTCGGCCTGACCGACATCAAGGCCCGCACCAGCGACACCATTACCGCGAATCTGGTCACATTAACCGATCGTTATGCGGTGTTTGGCGATGCCCCGGTGGCGCCGTATTTTGCTCCGGCCTTTGCCGACCTGTTCGATGACATCGGCAACGTTGCGGTCGAGGACGGCTTCGAAACCACCGTCCCGCTGCAGCAGATCACGCCTGACCGCACGGTCACCACGGCCAACGACGCCGCGATCATCGACGGCAGCTGGGAATTGAGCGGCGCCTATTACTCGATGCGCATCGGCGCGGAAATCCGCACCCACCTGCACGACAAGTTCGCGCTGCGCGCCGGTGCCGGTCTGCTGGGCGCCTTCGTTGGCACCGACTTCATGGCGACCGAATCGCTGCAGATGCCCGAGGATTACGTGATCAACGCTCCGATCACGATCCAGGACATCAACGAGCAGAGCGAATTGATCATCGGCTACTACGGCGAAATCGCGGCCGAGTTCTGGTTCACGGCCCGCACCTCGGTGTTCTTCGGCGCGGCGTGGGAATCGATCGACAATTTCGAGCAGACGGTCGGCGGCCGCACCGCGGCCCTCGCGCTGGGAGACCAGATGGTTGTGCGCATCGGTCTCGTGACCCGTTTCTGATTTAAGATTTAATACCCGTCGGGGCCGCAAGGCCCGGACTTGCGCCGCGCCGACTTCAGGCGCGGCGTTTTTGTTTTCGAGATCAGAGAGGGGGCTGTCCAATCGCCCACGCGAAACGGATAATCACACGATGATCACGAAGATCGATCCCCTTGCGCCCGATGGTAGCTTCTTTGTAGCCCGGTGCGGGAGCGCAGGGAGGGGCGGTGTCGTCCGCACCGGAAAGTCCCGCTGCTCCCGCAGCGGGCTACACACCTCTACTTCGGAATTCAGGTGTCACATAGGTTGGTATGAGCGCGACCCAGCCGAACAGCGCAGGCTGAAGCCTCGCGCTACGGGAAACCATGCGAGACCGCGTGGCTACGCTTTGGCGGAGCCGTCGACGAGGGCTTCCAAATCGGCCAGGACGTCGTCGATGGGCCGCAACGCACCCGGCGGATAAAAGCCGTTCAGTCGCGTGATGACCTGCTGGATGAGCCCATCCGGGCAGGATGCGCCGCCGGTAAGCAAAACCCGGCGCTTGGAGGGATTGGTTTCCTCGGGCCACAGCGGATGTTTTTCCATGTGGCCGCCGGCTTTCGGATCAGCGGCGGGAAAGACGAAGTGTTCGCACGCATCCCGCGAAAGGATGTTGTGCTCGCTCTGAATGAAGAACGCCTTGGCCGCGAGTTTCTGCGCGCAGAGGCGATAGAGCTGATAAGTGTTGGATGAGTTTTTGCCGCCGATGACAAAGGCCGCGTCGAGCGGGGTTTCGAGAGCGCGGCCGAGCGCGTCCTGATTGACTTGGGTGGCGTAACACAAGGTGTCGCGCCGACCGCCACCGCCCACCCGCGCCGCGCCGTCGGCACCAAAGCGTTCGGTGAAGGCGCGGCGGAGGCGTTCGATGATGGCGAGGGTTTCGTTCATCAACAGCGTCGTCTGGTTGACGACCGCCACGCGTTCGAGGTCGCATTCGACATCGAAGCCCGCGGTGTATTTGCCGGCGAAGCGATCGTAGAACGTGGCACGGACGGCAGGATCGGTGCTGGTGACGATCTGCGCGAGTTCCTCGACCTCGGGAAGATTGCGCACGATGACGGCAGGGGCGTAGCGACGGGTATTGGAAAACGTGGCCTTGGTTTCCTCGTGCTCGGCCTTGCCGTGAATGATGACCGTGTAGCCCTCGCGCCCATAGCTGCGGGCCGCGCGCCAGACCTTTTCCACCAGCATGCAGGTGGCATCGTGCGGGAACACCGGCAGGCCCTTGCGCACGAGGCGCGCCTTGTCTTCATCGGTCGCGCCGAAGGCCGGAATGATGACCACGTCGTGGGGCGTGAGCGTGTCCCAGATCAATTCCTCGTCGTCGGCGCCGGTGGCAGGCACGCCGGCCGTGGTGAACGGCACGCCCTTGTCCGTCTGCAGGTATCGGAGGCCGCGTCGATGAAGGTCGTCGTTGACGAACGGATTGTGAATCAGTTCGGACAACATGAAGACGCGGCGACCGGGATTGGCGGCGAGAGTTTCGTAGGCGCGCTCGATGGCGTTTTTCACGCCGAGACAGAATCCAAAGTGGCTGGGGATGACGTATTCGATGGCGCCGAAATCGAGCGTCACCGGGTCGGCCGCGGCGCGTTCGTGCCGGCGCGCGAGCACCTTGATGGCGGCGCAGAGACGCGATTGGTAGAGCCCGCTCGAAACGTCGTCGTTGGCGTAGATGGCGGGGTTGCGCTCCTTTTCCGGGCGGAACTTGTAGATGAATTCGTTTTCGCCCAGATGCAGGTAGGGCACGCTGGCGAGGTGCGGTTCGAGCCCGTCGATCACCGCGGCAAGTGACGGCGCGAGCGCGGTGTGGTCCGCCAGCAGTTGCGCCAACGGCACGCACTGGACCTCGGTGTCGCACGATTCCTCCGCGATGCGCACGGCCGCAACGGTGTAGGCGCGTCCGCCGGCATCGAGGCCGTAGAGCTCACGTGGCGAGGAGTGGGTGGGGAAAGCCTGGTCGAGGCGTTCGAGAGCCATGGCCTCGTCGCTGCCGGTGAAGGCCAGACCGCACCTGCCGCCGAGCCGGCGGACGGCCAGCCGGTTGTTGGCATCGAAAGCCAGCAAGGCAAAGAGGCGCGGAAGGGCGGTGGAATCGGAAACCATGGCGGATCGATTAGCACAGACAGCCGGCACATTGCATGCAAGGCCAAGGACTCCGACGCTTGAATCGAGCGCAGGGATCGCGAATGTATCAAATATTAGGTGACGCGGCTGGCTCTCATTTTTGTTTTCATCCTTCTCGGAATCGTCGGACCGCGGCTGCGGGCGGTGGACGCGCCGTTGCGAGTGGACGAGTCCGTTTACCTGGGACGCACTTGGGAAACAGAAGCGGGGTTTCCCGATATCGCGGCGACGGCGATGGTCCAGACGCCGGATGGCTACCTCTGGGTGGGGACGTTTTCCCAATTGCTGCGCTTCGACGGCGTGGCCTTTACGCGCATCACGCATCCGGACGCGCCGGGGCTGGAGAACGAGATGGTGCTGGCCCTGCACGTTGACGCCGCGGGACGGCTTTGGGTGGGCACGACGCGCGGTGTCGGTTGTCTCGATGCCGGGCGCTGGCGCTGGTGGGGCGAGGAGGCGGGCATCCCGCGCGGCATTGTGCGTGATGTGATGAGCGACGGAGCCGGCGGGATTTATGTCGCGGTGGAGAACTATCTCAAACGGTGGGATGGCGATGGCCAGTTCGTTGATGTGCCGTTGCCGCGGCCTTCCTGGCGGGGCAACGCGCCGCTGCGGATCGCGTTCGATGGCGACGGTGCGTTGTGGGCACTCGATCATGCCTGGCTGGCGCGACAGGATGATGGCTCGTGGAACGTGCTGATTGATGAAACCGAATCCCTGGATGCGTTGAAAACCGATTCGAATCTGCTCGGCGTCGCCCCGGCCCGCGACGGCGGCATGTGGTTCGCGCGCGACGATTACGTGGTCAAGTGGCGGGACGGCGCGTGGCGGGAGCGGTTCATGCGGCCGCCTTCGCATCGCGTCGGAGCGGTGGTGATGAAGGAGGACTCGCACCACGGTCTTTGGGTGGGCAGCTACGTCAGCGGATTGATTCGGCTGACGCCGGAAAACACCTACTGGGAGGCGGGCGAAACAGAGGATTTGCGCAACCCTTCGATCATCAGCCTGCACGAGGATGCGGAAGGCAACATGTGGGTCGGCACCAACGGCGGCGGCATCACGCGAATGCGGCCGCGATCGGTCATCATGCACGGTCAGGATGCCGGGCTGACTCAGCCGGTGATCAATAGTTTTGTGCCGACGAAGGACGGATTTCTGGTGGCTACGCACGGCGGCGGATTGATGTTTTTTCGCAACGGTCGTTTTGCGCCGGCGAGTTGGCTCGGTCGTCGACTGGACCCGGGCTGGCCGCAATGCGTCGCCGATGACGGCGCCGGCGGATGGTGGGTCGGGACCTACAACGACGGTTTGTTTCACATCGACCCGAGCTCGGGAGACGTCGTTCATCATCCGGTCGACGGCCGTGAGAAGGTCCACGTGTATTCGTTGCTGCGCACGGCCGACGGCGTCCTGTGGGTGGCGCACACGCAAGGCGTGGCGCGTCTTCTGCCCGATGGCACGTGGCTCAACTGGAATCCGGTGGAGCACTCCGGGGCGCCGTCGAGCGCGATTCGTTTTCTGGCGCGGGTGGCCTCCGGGGAAATGTGGTGCGCCAGTGCGATGAACGGCGTCTGGCGCTGGACACCCGGGGAATCGATGCCGCAACACGTGGCGCATGGCGCGCCGGCAGCGGCACAGGACGCTAAGCCAGGCGAATTTCCCGCCGTGCTCTGTCTCACGGCCGATCCGGAGTCGGGCGTCTGGGTCGGTTTGGACAACGGCCGGGTTGAGCGTTGTGATGACGCGCGGCGGTTTGGGTTCGGACCCGACGACGGACTGCCGCGCGACGCCTGGGGCGCGATCGTGTTCGAATCTGCGGGCAACCTGTGGCTGGCCGGGAGTTCCGGTTTGGTGCGGGTGGCCGCCGAATCGCTGCAGGAAGATGCTGACGCGCCGCTGAAATTTCAGGTCTTCGATCGTCAGGACGGATTTCCCGCTTCCGGCGCCCGCTCGGGCTTTCAGCCTGTGGTGCAGCGCGACGCGCAGGGGCGGGTGTGGTTTGCCACCTACAAGGGGCTGGCGATGGTCGATCCATCGCGAATCGCCACCACCTCCGTGCCGCCGCGGGCGCACATCGAGCGCGTCGAAATCGGCGGACACACGCACCGGATTGATCCAACGGTATCCGAAATCGTGATACCGCCGGGGACGCCGAGGGCGACGGTGCATTACACCGGTGTCGCGTTGGGCACGCCGGGGCGGGTGCGTTTTTCCGTGCGCATACCCGGGGTCGATGACGATTGGGTGACGGTTGCCGATACCCGCGAGGTGCAGTTGTTGGATTTTAATCCCGGCAGTTACCGGGTGCAGGTGCGGGCCTGGGAAAACCAGCCCAGCGATGCGGACGGGGTGGCGGAGCTCACCGTGGTGTTTAGGGCCGCCTGGTGGCAGACATGGTGGTTTCGCGCCGGCGCGGTGGTGCTGGTCGGGGGACTGACGGTGTGGACCGTCTGGCTGCTGAACCGCCAGCGGCGCCGACGCATGGACGAACGGGTGGCCCAGTTGGAGGCCTTGGAAAACGAACGGCGTGAAGCCCGCGAGGCGCGTCTTGCCACCGCGGTCGCCGAGGCGGCCAACCGGGCCAAGAGCGATTTTCTCGCCACCATGAGTCACG
>CBINJL010000211.1:0-5980 GCA_966250925.1 uncultured Opitutus sp.
CTCGATGCCCGCTGGCTCCAACCGGCGGGCGTTTTTCTTTGGGAGGCATGGCGGTCGACCTCCGTCAGTTTTTGCCAATTGTCAGATCGAACGGAATAGGGGCGACGTTGCTGCGACAGTCGAACCGACCCTTCGATATGGCGGCTGCCACTTCCTCTTGGTTGAAGTAGACGCTATGCCCGAGCCTGTAATCGGGGATGAGTTTTCGCTGCATCCAGTGGTTGATTGTGCGGGGAGTCACTTGGAGCACTTCGGCGATTTGGCATTTTGTAAGCGGCCGGCGTGATTGAGGCGCCCCATTGAAAGATCGGTTATATTTCATCACAAACTGACACGATTTCCGCTTTCTTGCGTCGTTTTCAGGAAATTAGTGCAGGTGGCTGAACGTGTTGGAGAGCGTCGCCGCGGCCGGATTTGCCAATATTTTGCCGCTTCCGATTCAGTGACGAGTTCCCGATAGTGACGGAAGATCACCGAGGGTGTGTTTCCCATTTCGAGCGCCAATGCGTTCACATCCTTGAGGACAGGAAGACGATACGAGCCGAACGAGTGTCGGAGTCCGTTTCGCTTCCATGAAACACCTGGTTCCTCCTGCCCATAGGGCTTGGTGAGTGTTCCTACGGTCGCGCGCTGGAGCGCTTCGTAGGCCCGGGTCCAGTGCGCGCAGACGAGACCGGTGGCCTCGCGAAAAGGAGCCAACCATTCAGCGAGGTTGGACTGGAGAGGCACGATCCGGCGTTGGCGGGTTTTGGCCATGGCGGCGCGGACGATGATAAAGCCTTCGGTGAAGTTGATGTCCGACCATTCGATGCGCTGGATTTCGGCCGTTCTGAGTCCTGCAAAGGAGCCCAATGACGCGACAGGTATCAGGTCAGGACGAACGCGCTCCAACCGATGGAGTATATGACGCAGTTCCGCACAGGTGTAGATTGCAATTTCGCCGTTGGGCAGTTTTGCCTGCGCCAAGTCATCGGCGACGGTCGGCTTGTCAGGGAGATATCCACAACGCCGGGCGAATCTGAACAGCGTCGTTACGGCACCCGCACAATTGTTGCGGGAACGCGGCGCCATTTCCAATGAGCGCAGCCAGCTCTCAATCGAAATCTTCGATACGTCCAGAATCTGTCCAGGAAACGAATTCGAGAACCGCCGAAGTCGAACCTTCATCGGATGAAGATACGCTTCTGATAGACCGTCTTTGCATTTCGCTGCGAGTAGTTCCTCTGCCACCTCTGGAACGGTTTTGCGAGGCAGCTCAACCATTGCCGAGTGGACGTAGTATCGCGCCGCCTCCATTACTGTTGCCTTGCCCCGGAGTAATGCGGACGCGGCGCGGAACTCCCTCACGACAGTCAACAGCGGAAGTCGCATTTCGGCCAATTCCTGCGTGGCCAGCACGTAGTTTTCTCGGTCCGCGTTGGTGAGCTGCAACACTTGGGTCTGTCCGTTCACCAGTTTCGTTAACACGATTTCGGCTTCTGCCTTCGCGTCGGCTAGGGAACCGAAAGACCGGATGCGTCGGTGGCCGGCTTCGGAATAAACGAGGTTGAATTGCTCGTAACACCGGCCCGCCTTCTGGCGAGTCGATGGGTAGATTTTTGCAGAGCAAGAGCCTTCGGTCAGAAGGAGGTGTGACTTACCTCCAGGTCGGGTGATTGTTTGGGTCCTCATTTGATGCCACCCGAGGCATCTTTTCCGTTTCCTGTTGGGAATCCGTTGGGAATTCCGAGGACAACAGGTGTTTTGAATGGTGCCCGGGGTGGGGGTCGAACCCACACGCCTTTAAGGGGCGGCGGATTTTGAGTCCGCTGCGTCTGCCAATTCCGCCACCCGGGCATGGGTCGAGGAGGGAAGGCGGACGTTAGGCGTCGTGCCCGTGCTGTAAATTCAATTCTTGGTCGAGTTCAGGTCGATCCCTTGCGCTGTTCCCGATTGCTTGGGCCGTGCCTGTGCGCATAGGTTGCCCGCTCGCCATGTCGCAAACAGACTCACCGGCCAAACGCAGTCGCCAATGGGTGGCTCAACTCAAGGAGTCCAAGATATTTAAGGACTATCAGGACGCGTTTCGTGAAACGACGGGTCTGCCGCTGAACCTGCGTCCGCTGGAGGCGTTCGATCTGCCGCATCGGGGCGATCCGCACGAAAACAAATTCTGCGCCCTGATGGCGAAGACCAACCATACCTGCGCGGCTTGCCTGCAGTTGCAGGCGAAGCTGGAGCGCGAGGCCGGGCTGGAGCCGTGTTCGCTGAAATGTTTCGCGGGGCTGTGCGACTCGGCCGTGCCGGTGCGGGTGGGCGAGAACGTGGTGGCGTTTCTGCAGACCGGCCAGATTCTCACGCACGCGCCGACGCACCAGCAGTTTTCGGCGGTCACGCGCGAGATCCTCAAATACGGCACCGAGGTGGATCTGAAGCAATTGGAGGAGGCGTGGTTTCAGTCGCGGGTGATCAACAAGAAACAATACGAGTCGATCCTGCGCCTGCTCACGATATTCGCCCAGCATCTGTCCGAGCTGAGCAACCGCATGCTGGTGCGGGAGGAGACGGCGGAGTCGCCGGCGATCAGCCGCGCCCGGCTCTACATCGCGGAGCATCACGCCGATGAGATGTCGCTCGATGAGGTGGCCAAGGCGGTCAACATGAGCGCGTTCTACTTCTGCAAGATGTTCAAGAAGGCGACGGGCATGACCTTCACCGATTATCTGGCGCGGGTGCGGGTCGAGAAGGTGAAGAACCTCCTGCTCAATCCGCACAAGCGCATCAGCGAGGCGGCGTTCGAAGCGGGTTTCCAATCGCTGTCGCAATTCAATCGCGTGTTTCGCAAGATCGCCGGCGAGGCGCCGACCGCCTACCGGGATCGGACCGGCACGAAGTGCGCCGCGGCGGCGGGGTGAGGCAGGACGCCGCCGACCGCACCGCTCCGGTCGCCTTCAGGTTTGCCGGCAGGAGGTGGCGGTGCGGTCTTGCGCTGCCCGCAATTGGCAGACGGCGCAAAACGAATCGATTTCGCGCCGGGCAACCGCGTGCAGCGCGTTTCTGATTTCATGCAGGTTCGCGCTGCGTTCCAGTCCGGACAGCGGCGCGAGTGCGGCGTCGGCGACGAAGAGGGTTTCGACGAGGGCCTGTTGCAGGGTGCAGAAGTAGGTCAGCAACGGGTTGCGGCCGCAGGGGCAGCCCTGGCTGGGACCGTCGGTCATCGTGGTCGTCGTCGAGGCGTGGCGCCGAAATTGCGGCTGGCGCAACTCGTCGAACAGGCGGTCCAGCGTCCAGTCCATCAGGTGCACCAACGCATCCGGATGCGCCAGCGGCGAGGACACGCGTTCCCCGCGCAGCAGCATTTCCCACCGCTGGCGCAAGGCGGCGCGATGCTGCTTGAGCGCACTCCGGAAACAGTCGTGCATCATGGTGTTGTCGCACAACTGGCGCCGATTTGCTGCGCGTGGGTTGCTCAGGGGTGAGCAGAATTTGTGACGATGGACCGGCCGGTGACGCCGGCATCGCGGCAAGATATGCGAAGCGGGCGGCGCAATTTCCGCCAAGAAATGCGCAGCGCTGCACAACGCCCGCGCAGTAGCGGGACGGGGAATCGGCTAGTTTCGACGCACTCTCCCATGTCCGTCATCCCGCTTACTTTGAGCATCAGCCTCTGTCTGGTGTTTACCTTCATCGTCTTCTTTCTGCGCGAACACCGCCGCCAGCGTTTCAGTTCGGCGGAGAGCGATGCACTGCTGCCGCTGGCGGAGGAAAAACCGCGTCGGACCGACGCGTCACCGGCCGTTTCACGCCCCCTGCACGACTGAGCGTCTTCCGTTCCCGAGCTCTCGATTCACCGACCGACCCATCGCCATGCCCGCGCGCAAACTCACGATCGAATACAACGACAAAGTCGTCCGCCAATTCATGATCGCGTCCATTTTCTGGGGCGCAGTCGGCATGCTGGTGGGCGTCCTGATCGCGTCACAGCTCAACTTCTTCCAGCTCAACTTCAAGACGTCGTTCCTGAGCTTCGGGCGCCTCCGTCCGCTGCATACCAACGCGGTGATCTTCGCGCTGGTGGGCAACATGATGTTCGCCGGCATCTATTACTCGACGCAGCGGCTGGTGAAGGCGCGGCTGGCGAGCGATTTTCTTTCGTCGCTGCACTTCTGGGGCTGGCAGGCGATCATCGCCTCGGCGGCGGTCACCCTTCCTCTCGGCCTCACTCGCGGCAAGGAATACGCCGAGTTGATCTGGCCGATCAACATCGCCGTCGCGCTGATCTGGGTGATCTTTGCGATCAACTTCTTCTGGACGCTGGCGCGGCGCCACGAGCGCAGTCTCTACGTGGCGATCTGGTTCTACATCGCGACGATCATCACGATCGCGATGCTCTACATCGTGAACCACCTGTCCTGGCCGACGAGCTGGACACACAGCTACGGCGTCTTCGCGGGCGTGCAGGACGGGCTGGTGCAGTGGTGGTATGGGCACAACGCCGTGGCGTTCTTCCTCACCACGCCGATCCTGGGCATCATGTATTACTTCCTGCCGAAGGCGGCGGAACGGCCGGTTTACAGCTACCGGCTGTCGGTGATCCACTTCTGGTCGCTCGTCTTTGTCTACATTTGGGCTGGCCCGCATCATCTGCTCAACACCGCGCTGCCCAACTGGCTGCAGATGCTGGGTATGACGTTCTCGCTTATGCTGTGGGCGCCGTCCTGGGGCGGCATGCTCAACGGCCTGCTCACCCTGCGCGGCGCGTGGGACAAGCTGCGCACCGACCCGGTGATCAAGTTCTTCGCCGCCGGCGTGACCTTCTACGGCATGGCGACGTTCGAAGGCCCGCTGCTTTCGATCAAATCGGTCAACGCGCTCGGCCACTATTCGGACTGGATCATCGGCCACGTCCACGCCGGCGCGCTCGGCTGGAACGGCTTCATGGCCGCCGGCATGTTCTACTTCCTCGCCCCGCGCCTGTGGAGCAAGCCGTTGCATTCGCAGTCGCTGGCCAATCTCCACTTCTGGCTGGGGATGGTGGGCATCCTCCTCTACGTCGCCGCGATGTGGGCCTCCGGCATCACCCAGGGGCTGATGCTCAACTCGACGACCGAGGGCGGCACGCTGCTGACGTATCCCAACTTCATCGACACGATCCTGAGCATCCGCTGGCTGATGCTGCTGCGTGTCGTCGGTGGCGGGCTCTACCTCACCGGCTGGCTGATCATGGCCTGCAACCTCTGGCGCACGATCGCCGGTTCGACCGCGGTCAACGGCACGATGGAAGTCGTGGTCGAGGACGATGTGCCCGAGGAGGAGCGTCCGCTGGGCGCCCTGGCCACGCTGTGGAATCCGCCCGTGCTGTTCTCGGCCGTCGGCACGCTCTTCGCCTTCACCTGGCTTTTCGGTGGTCCGTTCCTGCAGATCGTGGGCATCTTCGGCACCGCCTTTTCGGTGATCGTGGCCTGGGTGCATTTCGAATCCCGCGGCAAACGCTGGGCCGCGTGGTATGACCGCCTGCTGGTCAGCGCCGCGCCCTTCACCGTGCTGACCTTCATCGCCGTGGCCATCGGCGGACTCATCCAGATCATTCCGGGGATGGTCAGCCACCAGGCGGCCAACGTGGAGGACCGTATCCAGATTCCCTATACGCCGCTGGAGCTGGCGGGCCGCGATATCTACGTGTCGGAAGGCTGCTACAACTGCCACTCGCAGATGATCCGCACGCTCGTGCCCGACGTCCTGCGCTACGGCGACTACTCGCGTCTCGGGGAATCCATCTACGACCGGCCGTATCAGTGGGGGTCGCGCCGCATCGGCCCGGACCTCGCGCGGGTCGGCGGAAAATACAACCATGCCTGGCATTTCCGTCACATGGAGGACCCCCGGGCGATTTCCCCCGGTTCCAACATGCCGGCCTATCCGTGGCTGCTGGAAACCGAAACCGACGTGGCCGCGCTGTCCTCGAAACTCGCCGTGCAGCGCAGGCTCGGGGTGCCGTATC
>CBINJL010000212.1:0-5977 GCA_966250925.1 uncultured Opitutus sp.
ACACACGGATGACACGGAAAAACGTTCTGAATGGTTCCGTGTTGTCGGTGTGTTCCGTGGGCTACAAAAACAGCAGATTCAGGTTGGCCGAGGGGGCGGTGCGGGCGGCGGCGAGTTCGCGGATGTAGTTGAGCGCGTCCTCGTAGTTGCGCTTGCGGCGCGGGGTCTGGCGCTGGTCGGGCGGGAGCAGGGCGGGGCGCAGATTGGTGATGAGCAAGGTGGACTCGCGGAAAGGGGCGAGGCGTTTGAGCCCGGTCATCAGTTCGGCGCGGGCGAAAAGCGGTTCGGCGGATGTGAGTGAGGCGGTCGCATCCCAATGATAAAAGCCGTGGCGCGGCAGGTGGCTGAACGATTCCTCCAGCAGTCGGGCGGCGGCGGCGTTGAAGGCGGCGTCATACTGCGCGGCGAATTCCGGATGCTCGCGGGTCTGGGCCTCGAATTCGGCGAGACTGAAGGTGATGGCGCCCTTGATCTGCTCGGCGAGGTAGAGGTTCTGCCCGGTGACGTGGGCGAACAACGCGTTGATCAGATGCAGGCGGCGGAGTTCGTCGCGTGCGTGGCCGGTCATGGTTGCGGACGGTCGAGTGCGTTGATCTCGTGAATGAACTCCGCGGCGTCGCGAAACTGTTTGTAGATGCTGGCGAAGCGCACGTAGGCGACCTGGTCGATGCGGGAGAGGCGTTCCATGACGGCGTCGCCGATGGCGCGCGAGGGAATCTGGGCATCGTATTGGGCTTCGAGCACGTCGATCACGTCCTCGCTGAGCATGGCGATCTGCTCTTCGTCGATGGGGCGTTTGTGACAGGCGGCGCGGACGGAGCGGGCCAGTTTTTCCCGATCAAACTCTTCGCGCCGGCCGTCGCGCTTCACGACGGAAAGTCCCTCGCGCACGAGCGTTTCGGTCGTGGTGAAACGATGGCCGCATTCGAGGCATTCGCGACGGCGGCGGATGGTGTTGCCCTCCTTGCTGATGCGGGAATCGATGACCTTGTCATCGATCGAGGTGCATTTGGGACAGCGCATGGGAAGAAGTAGCGAGGAGTGGGTAGCGGGGAGCGAGTGGATCAGGCCGGGTGAGTGGCGCAACGACAGCAGGGGGGCTCGCGACTCACTGTTCGATGCTCGCTGCTGGGATTCAGTTCAGGGACAGGAAGTTTTCCAGAATCTTCATGCCGCCATCGGTGGCGATGGATTCGGGATGGAATTGCACGCCCCAGATCGGGAGCGTCTTGTGGCGAATGCCCATGATCTCGCCGGCTTCGGTTTCGGCGGTGATTTCCAGGCAGTCGGGACAGGTTTCCCGCTCGATCAAAAGGGAGTGGTAGCGCGTGGCGGCGAAGCCCTGCGGCATGCCGGCGAACACATCGGTGTCGCTGTGGCGGATGGGCGAGGTCTTGCCGTGCATCAGGCGCGAGGCGCGCACGATGTTGCCGCCGAAGTGGTGGCCGATCGATTGATGGCCGAGGCAGACGCCGAAAAGTGGCACGCGGCCGGCGAAGGCGGCGATCATGTCGAGCGACACGCCGGCTTCGCGGGGCGAGCAGGGGCCGGGCGAGATCAGCACGCGCTCGGGTTTGAGGGCGAGGGCGGCTGCGGGCGTGATCTCGTCATTGCGGAAGACACGCTGTTCCACGCCCAATTGGCCGAAGTATTGGACGAGGTTGAAGGTGAACGAGTCGTAGTTGTCGATGACGAGGAGCACGGTGGCGTAGCGGAGGATTAGCTGGCGGATTGACAGCGGGGTCAAGCGTCCGGGTAAGCTGCGCCCGCAACATGCCGGCCCACTTTGATTTGATTCTGACCGATACAGCCACGGCAGCCCGACGCGGGCGGCTGCGCACGCGTCATGGCGTGGTGGAGACACCGATTTTCATGCCCGTGGGCACCCAGGGCACGGTCAAGGCGCTGACTCCGACCCATCTGCGGGAGATCGGGGCGCAAATCATTCTCGGCAACACCTACCATCTCAATCTGCGGCCGGGCAGCGAACTTGTGCGTGAAATGGGCGGACTGCACAAGTTCATGGGCTGGGACAAACCGATCCTGACCGACAGCGGGGGATTCCAGGTCTTTTCCTTGGCCAAGCTCCGCAAGCTCAAGGACAACGGCATCGAGTTCCAAAGTCACCTCGATGGCAAAACGCTGTTCCTCGGTCCACGCGAAGTCATGACGATCCAGGCCAATCTCGGCAGCGACATCGCCATGGTGATTGACGAGTGTCCGCCCTGGCCCTGCGAACGCGATGCCTGCGCGTCGGCGGTCGAACGCAGTTTTCGCTGGGCGAGCCAGTGCAAGGAGATCGCCACGGACATGGGATTTCTGGCCGCGCGTCATCATCTGTTCGGCATCGTGCAGGGATCGACGTTTGACGATTTGCGGCGCGAAGCGGCCGAGCAGTTGGCCACGCTCGATCTGCCCGGCTACGCGGTGGGCGGGGTGAGCGTGGGCGAGCCCGAACCGGAGATGTTGAAACAAGTCGGCGCCACCACGCCGCACATGCCGGCGGACAAACCGCGCTACACCATGGGACTCGGCACGCCGCCGCAGCTGCTCAAGATGGTCGCGCTGGGGGTCGACATGTTCGACTGCGTGCTGCCGTCACGGGTGGCGCGCAACGGCCTGGTGTTCACTCCGGACGGACCGCTCAATCTGCGCAACGAACGTTTCCGCGCCGACCCTGCGCCGATCGTGGACGGATTGGCCAACTACACCTGCCGCAACTTCTCCCGCGCTTACTTGCGCCACCTGCTGCTGGCCGAGGAGATGTTGGCCGGCACGTTGCTCACGTTGCACAACCTCCATTTCTACCTCGACCTGATGAGTCAGGTCCGGACGCATCTGGAGGCCGGCGATTTCGGTCCCTGGCATCGTGCGTGGATCGCGCGCTACGAAGCCGGTGCGGCGGCGCGGGTGGCGTAGGGCAGTGCTCCCGTTGAAACGACCGGCGCCTTCACCCGGAGCACGGACGTCCTCGTCCGCGTGCGGTGGAGTGGGCGAAGGAGAGCGACCGCGAGGCCGGGCAAACGGACGAGGTCGTCCGTGCGCCAGGAGGACTCTTCACCACAGTGTGACCGCCGAGGCGACAGCGATTGCAGAGTGAAATTCACCCGCCCGGATTATCAGTGCTCATCAGTGCCGATCAGTGGTTCAACTCACTTCACCGCTTCAAAATAGCGCAACGGCATGGCCCCGACTCAGAGCTGAATCCAGTCGGGGCAATAGAGGTCACGGAGAGATTTACGGCGCTGCATCCGCGGCGAAAACCACTGGCGCGGTGCGATCACGACTTTCTCCGGCGAAGGCGCAATCGACCAGGCTCCCCACCACGCGTAGGTGCTGTTGGATATGACCGCATGGGCGCAGCGTTGCATGAGCCACAAATCGGTTTCGGCAGAGTTGCCGGAGACAAACGTCGTATCCGTCCAGCCGGCCAACTCCGCCTGCGCGGCGGCGGGATCGTCGGAAAATACAAAGTAATGCCCCGGCCCGATCATCACTTCCAAGTGGCGGCGGGCGGCATCGTAGTAGTCGCGGGAGCAGAGTCCGAACCGTGCCCGCGTGCGCGGATTGGTGGCGTAGTCGCCGCGACGCAGATGCACGGCGACGGGGTGAGGTTCGGCGGCAATGCGATGGGCGAGGAGTGACGCGTCGGGGGCGGCGGGAGGCCGCAGGGTGAAGGCGGCGCGCACCTCGGCCTCGATGGCGGCGAAATACCGCGGCGATTGCCAGCGTCCCATCAGGTAACCGCCGTGCGGTTGGGCGAAAACTGTCGGGTCGTATTCGAAGCCGGTTTCATGAAAAATGGGCAGGCCGTGTTTGCGCAGCGGCGGCCGGCGCACGCCGGCGACGTGCGCGAGGAAGCGGCTCAGCCGCTCCGCGATGTTTTTGCCGGAATGATAACACGGTTCGCGCAGGCCGAATGTCGTGATAATCTGGATACGGGATTTCGCGTGCGAACCGGCCGGCGCGCCGTCGAGCGTGAGGCGCGCGCCGATTCGCCGGGCGAGGGCCAGGCCGGCGGCGTATTGAAACATCTGGTTGCCCAGCCGGCCGTGCAGCTGGATGCATACCTCGCGGGAAGGGAGCGGGGGCGCAGTTAGCACCCTGCGCAGACTCGGTGCCATCTCGTGGGATGGCGGCTGGCCGGCGGAGCTTTTTCCAGGTTTCATCGCGTGGTGGGCAGCGAGTTCGCACCGTATCCGACCGCAAGCACCGGCATCACTTTTACGGGCTCCGGGGTGGCGCCCGGGATTGCGGACTCGCCACGGCGCGGACAATTCATCACATGGGAAATTCTCATGCGCATCATTGTCACCGGCGGCGCCGGATTTCTTGGTTCTCATTTGTGCGACCGGCTTCTGGAGCAGGGGCATGAAGTCATTTGTCTCGATAACTTCTTCACCGGGCGGAAGTCGAATGTGGCGCATTTGCTGGATAACCCGAATTTCGAGTTGGTGCGTCATGACGTGACCGATCCGTTCAAGTTCGAGGTCGATCAAATCTACAACCTGGCCTGTCCGGCCTCGCCGCCGCACTACCAATACAACCCGATCAAGACGACCAAGACCTCGGTCATGGGCGCGATCAACTGTCTCGGTCTGGCCAAGCGCGTGCGGGCGCGGGTGTTCCAGGCCAGCACGAGTGAAGTTTACGGCGACCCGGCGGTGCATCCGCAGCCCGAATCGTATTGGGGCAACGTCAACCCGATCGGCCTGCGCTCGTGTTACGACGAAGGCAAACGCTGCGCCGAGACGCTGTTCTTCGACTACCACCGTGAGAACAAAGTCGATATCCGCGTGGTGCGCATCTTCAACACCTACGGCCCGCGCATGCACCCCAACGACGGGCGGGTCGTGTCCAACTTCATTGTGCAGGCGCTGAAGGGCGAGGACCTCACCGTTTACGGCGACGGCTCGCAGACCCGCTCGTTCTGCTACGTGGACGACCTGATTGAAGGCTTTTTGCGGCTAATGAACCAGACCGCGACGGTCGGCCCGGTAAATCTAGGCAATCCCGGCGAGTTCACCATGCTCGAGCTCGCGGAGCGCACGCTCAAGCTGGTCGGCGGGCCGTCCAGGATCAAACACCTGCCGCTCCCGGCCGACGACCCCAAGCAGCGCCGCCCCGATATCGAACTGGCCAAACGTCATCTCAACTGGGAGCCGACCGTGCCGCTGGAAGAAGGCCTGAAGCGCACCATCGCCTACTTCCGCACCCAGATTTGAGACGCCCGGCGAGGCACTGCGGCGCGATCCCATGCGCGCCAACTTTTGGTCAGGCTGGCGCTACGCGCGCGCCAACATGGCGCATTGTCACGCCTGCCAAGTGGCGGGTTTGTCAATCGACGTGACGCAAATTTCCCCTCGGCGAAGCGGGGTCATTTGCCGTTTGCCAAGACCTTGGCCCGGCCTACGCTGACCGGTTCTCCATGTTCGACTTTTTGCTCAAACGATTCGCCGGTCGTCACTATCGGAAGTTCCTCGAAGCGGCCAAACCCCTGGTGGCCAAGATCAACGAGATCGAGGTGTCCTACCAACAGCTCACCGAGGAACAGCTCAAGGCCAAGACGCCCGAGTTTCGTGAGCGTTTGAAAAACGGTGAATCGCTCGACGACATCCTGCCCGAGGCGTTCGCCGCGGTCAAAAACGCCGCCCGCCGCCTCGTCGGCACCACCGCCACGGTTTGCGAGCACGTGCAGACGTGGGACATGGTTCACTTCGATGTGCAGCTCATCGGCGGTCTCGCGCTGCACAAGGGCAAGATTTCCGAAATGGCCACCGGTGAGGGCAAGACCCTCGTCGCCACGTTGCCGCTCTACCTCAACGCCCTGACCGGTCGCAATTCGCAGCTCGTCACCGTCAACGACTACCTCGCCCGCCGTGACTCCGAGTGGATGGGCCACCTCTACAAATACCTCGGCCTGACCGTCGGCTGCATCCAGCAACAGATGCCGTCGGCCCTGCGTCGCCAGATGTAT
>CBINJL010000213.1:0-5962 GCA_966250925.1 uncultured Opitutus sp.
GTTTCACCGGCCTGATATTCCCATTTTCGTCCGATTTTATGGATGTGTTGCACACACACCACTCGGTGATGGGGTTCCCGGCGTGGCGGAGATCGCCTGTGACGATCAGTTTTTCGAGCTCGTGGCTCGGTTCGGATAGGGTGGGGTAGCCTTGTCGGCACTCAACCATCTGTATGCCACGGCTGGTTAAATTCGTGGCGGTCTCGGTCGCCTTCCAAGGATCGAAAGCAAGTTCTCGAACGGTGAAGATTTTGGACAGCGCAACGATCTGATCCCGCACCAGGTTAAAATCGACCGCACGCCCTTCAGTGACGGTGAGCCAGCCCTCGGCGGCCCATTGTGCATAGGGAATACGCGCTTCGCGTTCGTGGCGCTCCATCGTGCCCTCAGGCAGCCAGTAATACTCCAAAGTTGTGCCACTGTCTGGGAACCAAAGCGCCAAACTGGTGAGGTCGATTTTCTCCGACATGTCGAGCCCACCATAGCAGGGCTTGCCGCGGAGTTCCTCGACCAGATCAGCCATATTCAACCGTGTAGGTCGGTCGTCAGGCCGGGTCGCGCGACAGGCGCGAAATTGTTCCGGATCGAGCCATGTCTCTGCAAGTGTTGTCCATACGTTGAAGCGTTTATTCAGGATGCCGTTTCGCTTCGAAGGTTGCAGGCGCATTTCCCGCACTTTGGATTCAAGCTCGTCTCGCCGGATTGCGCGATCAAGCGACGGGTTCGACTTCAGCCAACCGATCGGCGTCTCAACTTCGTCCTCGTGGTCGACCGTATAAATGATGCCGAAGTAATCGGGGGCTGCATTTCCGTAAGAATCCGGACTCTGAAGAATGTTGCACACGTGAGCGCGCTCTTCCGCACAAGGCCCGGCGGAGTTTACGCCCGCCGTTGTGATCTGAAACACCAAGGGCTCCAGTCGAGCGCCCATGCCTTCGACGATGACCTCGCGCAATGCATGGTCCTTCCAGGCGTGGAACTCGTCGAGGATCGCGCAACTGGGGTTGAGCCCGTCGAGCGTATCGGAATCTGAGCCGAGCGGCCGGCAAATACTATCGGTTGCCGCGTATTCGATCTCCTTCACCCGAGCGCGCAGGCGGTCATCAAATCCGGGGGACCGCTTGGCAATTTTGCGGAGACAATTCCACCCAATCTTCGATTGATCTTCCTTTGTGGATACAAAGTAGACTTGGGCGCCCGCTTCACCATCAGCGAGCAGCATATACGCAGCAACCCCAGCCGCTAGCGTGGTCTTGGCGTTCTTGCGCGGGATCTCGACATACGCGTATTTGAAACGTCGATACCCAGCGCGGTCACCACTCCGCCATTTCCAGCCGAAGACCGAGCCCACGACAAACTCTTGCCACGGTAACAGTTCAAATGGTTCGCCGGAGAAGGAACCCTCCCAAAGCCGCATGAGAGGGAAAAAATTGATCGCAAATACAGCGGCTTCTTCGTCCCACCAAAACCGCGGGTCGTTGAGGTCCTGGAGGTGGCGAGCACAGGCGAGTTTCACCCACCTGCACGCCACGATTTTCCCTTGATCGACTGCCAACGCGTAGGCCGTCACCGGATCGGCGGGATACCGGCGTTTGCTGGCGATGCGTGCAATTGATTTAGCTACGGGCATGGAAAGTCCGATGGTGAGAGCGGCCTTTAGGAATGTGCGGCGGTTCATGGTGCACGTCTTTTGACTGTGGTGCGTTTTGGTGCGCGCTTCTTGGCCGCTTTCTTCTTTGCCGAGAGGGGTTTCGCGGATGCTTTTGGGGCAATATTTTTGGCTGGGGACGGCAGTGGGGGCGGGACGGCCCGGCGGCGATTGGCCAACAACTCCGCCAGCGGGTCTTTCGGCCCGGTCGTATCGGCTTGCGCGTTTATGCGCTGACGATCAGCCGGGGTGCCTCCCATTTTTCCCACCAGATTGAGGTATTGATTCTTGAGCGTGATATAGTGCGTGTGCTCCGGGTTCACGTAGCGCCCGCCTTTCGCGCTTTCCAACGTCACCGGCTCATCATCACAGACTCGTTTTTGCGCCACCATGTCGGCATAGGTCTGCGCCAACATCGCCAATGCACCCATATCGGGATGCTGTAGATGCCCCTTTACCGTCGAAAGTTGGTCAACCCACCAACAATAATGCCCCTGCGCTTCGGCCCCAAGCCAGTCCGGTGCCGGCGGCACACCATCGGCAAATTTGAGAGAACCTTTGCTCCCTTTTGGCAATGGGCCTCGGCTACCCATGGCGGCGATACCCCCCCGGGGGGTGAAACCCGGTAAGTTTTTTTGTGAGCGGCCCAATCGGTCTAGCCGAATTTGGTTCCGAAGAATCCGACCCACCCCCTAGGCAATTATTGCCGCGTGAGACTTGCTGACACACGCGGCGCGCGCTGAGGCCGTGGCCTAAGCCACCGTCGATCGTGGCCGTCTTGCGGGAGTGGCAGGCGTGGCAGAGCGCCTGATGGTTGGCGCCCTGCCAGAAGAGCGGATCAGCCGGGCCTGAGACGGCCTGGACGTGGTCCACGTCAGTGGCCGGTGCGCCGCATGGGCAGAGCGGGTGGCGGCGGAGGTAGCCCGAGCGATAGCGCTGCCAGCGGGAGCCATAGCCACGGGCCGCAGAGCTGCCCCGGCGTCGGTCGTGATCGGCCTGCGCGGCGCGGACATGCTCCGCGCAACAGGAGCGGCCCGGCAGGGCATAAGCCCGACAGCCAGGGCGAGCGCAGGGCTTGGGCGCGAGATCAGGCATGGCTCCCCCCTCCGCTGCTTACTTTTTTTTCAGAATTATTTTGTTTTGTATTGAAGTAACAAAATAAAGGCGCCGCGGCGGGCGCTGCGCTCCCCGCCGTGGGGATTACGGAGCCATCGGCCCCGCCGTGGGAATTACGGATGACCGGCCGCGGGCTCATGCGATCGCCTCCGAAGTCATCGCCACACTCGCCGCGGATTGGCGCGCTTGGCCCTGGGCGATCTCGCCCGCGATCCACGCCTGTCCGTCGGCGTCGATGTCGCCCCAGGCCTCCGCCTCGCGATCACCGCCCGGCGCGTAGACGCATCCGGGCAACTCATCGCGCAAAAATTCCCGCCAGCCCTCGGGCTCTGCTACAGCATCCGCCCGCGTCTTCGCCGTCGGCCCCACGCCGCCGCCCAGCTTGGCCCAATGCCGCGCAATCGCTCCCGCCGTGATCGACGCCCCCGCAAAAACACTCCGATACACCCGCCCGCGACGCTCGATTTCCTCCGGCGTCACGTCCGGGGCCGCCCGCAGGATCTCGCCCAGCGCCGTGTTGAGCGCCCGCAAGCCCGATTCCGTCACTGCCGCCGAGTCGCTGCCCTCCGCCCGCGCCAGCGCACACAGCCACTTGTCGTTGCCGCACCCGACGGCCCGCGACAGCGCCGCGCCGGCCCCCTCCGTGGGAATTTTGGCGCCCTTGGCCCCTCCGTGGGAATTGCGTAGCTCGGCCTCCCGCTCAAACGACAACGCCGGCTTGCGCAGCCCCCGATCGATGCCGTTGCGCACCGCCTCGATGGCCAGATCCGGGCCGAGAGCCGCCAACGCCCGCAGCTGCGAATGCTCCGGCGCCTGGGGCATCGGACGGCCATTGGCGAAGGACTCGCTCCAATACTGCCGCCAGTCCCGCCACACCTCGGCAAACACCGCCGTGCGCAGGCTCTTCGGCACCCCCGCCAAGTCCACCGGCCACGGGTCGAGACTGCCGGCCGCGCCACTGACACCAGCCCCCTCCGTGGGAATTGCGGCCGTGTCGCCATCCGCCGCCACCCCACCGTGGGAATTGCGGATCGGCGCCCCGGCAGGCTCCGCCCCTCTCGCACTCTCCCCCCTATCCAACGTATATTCTCTTTCTCGCTCTCGCTCTCTTTCCCCTTGGGTAGGGGTAGGCGAGCCCTTGGGAAGCCCTTCCTTTTCAATCCGCTGAAACACTTCGATCAGCTCCGGGTATTCCGCCAACACCAGCGCCCGCAACTCCACCGGGCCCCGTTCCACGTGCTTGCAGATCGTGCGCGCCATATTATTCTTTGCCAGCTTCTTACCTCTGCCCAATTGCCAGCCGATATAGTTGCGCGACCAGTATCCCTTCCCTACCCTTACGAAGCCCTTGGGAAGCCCTTCAAAGACCTCGTCAAGGGCTTCATCGGCCAAATCCGTCTGAAACCGGAAAACCTTCAACGAAGATACTTCACCGTATCCGCATGTGTTGATGCGTTCGTTGGAGAGCAGCCAGAAAAACGCCAGTTTGCCCGACGCCCTCAATTCGAGGAAGCCCGCATCGCTCCAAACTGACGCTGCGATCTTGGTATCCATCAGCGCGCTCCCTCCGTGGGAATTACGGAGCCCTTGGCCCCTCCGTGGGAATTGCGGATAGCGCCCCGTTTGCCGTCCGCCTGCGCAGCCAGATCAGGCGCCAAGTAGAGGCGATGAGGGAAGTCATGCAGGCACGGCAATTCATCGTCATCAGGAGACACTGGCGCTCCATCATAGCGCTGATTCCAGTCCCCGACCGCCTCTTCCCATGCGTCGAAACCAGTCACCTCCGGCACGATCTCCGCCACGCAGCGCCCGGCATTGAAGAAGCGTTCACCTACACCTGAGGACTCAACGGATCGCAGGCCGCGAAGCCCATGTCGCTTATGCAGCGCATTTAGTGCCTTATTGTAGTTGGGGTAGGTCTTCCCCTCGGTCACCCGCCACAGCCGCGGTTGCGAGCGTGCCCAGGCATCCCACAGGACATTTGCCCTACTCACCGCCTGCGCCCGCTGCCACAAGGTCCAGTCATGCGCACGGCAAACACAGCGGCGCACCAGCCCGAAGCCGTCAGCCCCGAGCGTCCAAGCATCGGCCAGCGCCATCAAAAGTTTCAGTTTTGTCGTCATCTTCGTATCCTGTTTATGCCGCCGCGATTTTACGGCCCTGTTGGGGCAGCCGCATCGCCTCGGCCAAAGTATAGTTTCCGCACCGGCGCCGCGGCACGCCCGCCGCCTCCATCCAGGCGCACACCGCCCGCGAGCTCACACCATACGCCCGCGCCGCCCAGGCCGCCGACGTGCGCTTGGCCAACTGCACGCAATCGGCGCGCATTGCCGCAGTGTAGGGCGTGCCCCGCCCGTGGACATCCGGCAGGCAACCCGCCCGCCCGACAGTCTTGAGCACGCGGCGCACCGTCGGGTAGGAACGGCCGGTGATTTCAGCGATCGCTCGGATCGACATCCGCTCATCCCGCAGCGCCAATATCCGCGCCTGCTCCTCAGCTTTTACCGCGTTGCGCCCGCCCCGCTTGAGGGGAGGGCCGGGGGTAGTATCGGGATATTCGACCCCGGCGACATGAGCCCAAGCCTGTTTCATGCGCTCCCCCCGGTTGCGAACATATCGAGTTGCCGCCCGCGAAATCCCCCCAGCCGGGCCTTGCGGTCCCGGGCGCGGCGCAGTTCCCGGCCCGCAGCACTGGCGGCGGTCTCATGCACTGCCGCGGGGCGGGTGCCCGCCTCCCGGCGTTGCGAGGAGGAGACAGGGGCCGGGGCAGTCTGGATTGGCGCCTCCCGGGCCTGCCAGTCCGCCGCCGCGCAATCATGGCTCACGAAGCGGTAGATGCCCTCGCGGCCCTGCCGGCCATCGCAAGCCACCAAGCCGATCTGAAAAAGATCCGTGGTGCGCGGCCGCAGTGTCAGCAGCGATATTCCGCTGCGCTCGGCCAGTTGCCGCGTCGTGCAGGGGCCGTGCTTCGCCCACGCCTCATGCACCCGCGTTAAGTCGCTGCCGACGTGAAGCAGCACCTCCGCCCATTGCGCGTTGCGAATCTCCTTGGGGTTGAAGCTCACTGCGCGACCTCCTGCGGGATTTGGTTGTCTGTGCGCAGCATCAATACCGGCGTCTTGGTCTTCACCCATACGCCCGCCTCCTTGAAGTGCTTGGCCGCGACATTTTCCATCGCTTCACCGACAGTAGTGGCGG
>CBINJL010000214.1:0-5926 GCA_966250925.1 uncultured Opitutus sp.
AAAGGAGTTGGCCGAAGTGATCGCCGAAGCGTTGCAAAAACTCACTCCCGGCGCGGCCCGCAGTCGCGGCGGTATCGTGAGCGAATTGACCACCCGGCTTGAAACCTCGCTGCAAACGCTGGAGCAGTTCAACGACCCACGCGGAATCTACGCGCGGCTGCCCGCCGAGTTGGTGATTCATTGAGCGTCGCACGAACGCGGACTTTTCCTTTGCTGCAAAATTCCCCCACATTGCCGCCATGCCCGAACATCTTCTGCAACGCGACGTCGACGCCACCGTCATCCCTGCCGGCACTCCGGTAACACTGCCCGCCGGCTTGGCGGTGCACATCGTGCAGACGTTGGGCGGCAACGTCACCGTGCGCACGGAACAAGGACTCTGTCGCATCGCGGAGGCGGATGCCGCTGCGATCGCCGGTTATCAGCCGAAGGCCGACGCCGAGTCCGGTGGTGCGACGGAGTTCAGCGAACAGGCGGTGTGGGAAGCGTTGAAGACCTGCTACGATCCGGAGATTCCGCTCAACATTGTCGATCTCGGTTTGGTCTATGACATGATGGTCGAAGACCACGGTGAAGGCGGCCGCACGGTGGAAGTGAAGATGACGCTGACGGCGCCCGGCTGCGGCATGGGACCGGTGATCGCGGAGGATGCGCGCAAAAAAATCGCAGCGTTGCCGACGGTGGCGGCGGCCAAGGTCCACATCGTGTGGGACCCAACCTGGACGCCGCACATGATTTCCGAAGAAGGCCGCGCCGTGCTCGGTTTGGAGTGACGAAGGGCGGACGTTTCGGGAATCGAGTTAACCTATGCTGTGTTCCGCTTTGATATTTAACGCAAAGCACGCAGAGAACCGCAAAGCGCGTAAAAAAAGGCGGTAAGGAAATCACAGAAACTCCGCAGGCTGACCTCGTGTCAGCCCGCAACGGAGTGGTTTTTCGGCATCAACGCGGCTTGCTGTGCCTGCACAGCGGGTCGACACCAAGTCTCCCCCTGCCACTCGCGGAATGATCCGGCCTCAGGCGGTGATGTTGTCGAGACTGCAGCCGTCGGCCTCAGTCGCGGCGGGAGTCTCGCAGTTGGGCCGGGCAATCACGCCGGGATAGGGCTCGTCGCTGAACCGGGTTTCGCCGCGCTGAAGCAGATGGCGGTCGCACACGGTGAACAGTTCCGCCTCGGTCTGGGTGCGGCGCATATCGTGCAGAAAGGCACCCTGCGGATCGACGCCCTGACCGACGAAGTTGAGAAACTTCTTCATCCGGTTCACGTGCGCCTGCTCGGGGATGTCGGGCGCGGCGGTGGCATCGAAGAGCCGCCGCACGTAACCGTATACGTCGGCCAGCGTCACGGGCGCGGATTCGCGGCCGGCGAAACGCTCGCGGCACTGGGCGAAGATCCACGGATTGCGGATGGCGTGGCGGCCGATCATGACGCCGGCCGCGCCGGTGGATTCGACTATGCGGACGGCGCTCGAGGCGGAAGTCACGTTGCCATTGGCCAGAACCGGGCAGGGCACACGGCGCACGGCATGAGCGATGAGGTCGTAGTCCACTTCGCTGCGATAACCGCCTTTGACGGTGCGACCGTGCACGGTGAGCAGGTCGACGCGATGGCGCGCGACCGCGTCGAGCACTGCGTCGTAGGGCGAGGTGTCGTCGAACCCGAGCCGCATTTTGACGGTGAACAGACCGGGACAGGCGGCGCGCAAGGCGGCGAGGATGGCGTCGACACGAGCGGGATCGCGCAGGAGACCGCCGCCGACGTTTTTCTTGTAAACCTTGGGCGCGGGACAGCCGAGATTGAGGTCGATGCCGGCGACGGGATGACGGAGCAGGAGCTCGACCGTGCGTTCGAGGTGTTCGATCGCTTCGCCGATGAGCTGGGCAAAAACGGGACGGCCGGTGCGGTTTTCGTCGATGGAACGCAGGATATGTTTTTCCGGCCGTGACGAATCGTGCACGCGAAAAAACTCGGTCACGAAGTAATCGGGCGAACCGTAGCCGGCGACCACCTGCATGAACGCCAGCGTGGTGACGTCCTGCATGGGCGCGAGCGCGGTGAGCGGCTGCCCGGCGATGATGGGCGGCGGCAGCGAGCGATCGGCCGCGGGCCGCGGATCATTCGTCGCCATCGTCGGACTCGCCCTCGGTGCGCTGGCGCAGCACGCGTTCAAGGATCTCGGTCATGTCCTCGACGCTGGCGAACACATCGTGGTTGACGTAGATCGGGCGGCGGTTCTGCAGCGCGAGCACGGTCGAGTCGCTGGGACGGGCGTCGATCTCGACGATTTTTTTGCCCAGTTCGTTGTCCATGCGCAGCAGAATGCGGGCATAGAACGTGCCCTCGTTGACGTCGTTGATGAGCACGTGTTCGAGCTTCACGCCGAGACCGAGGAAAATCTGGCTGATGAGGTCGTGGGTGAGGGGGCGTTCCTTGCGCACGCCGTCGAGGGTCATCTGGATGGCATTGCCCACGGAGTGATCGACGTAGATCACAAACGTCTTGTCGTCATTGCCGAGAAAGACCGCGCAGCCATTGGCGGTCGGCATGACGCCGCGGACGGAAACTTCGATGACATCGGATTGCATGGAATCGTAAGAGCGTGGGCAACGGGTGCGGCGAGCGCAAGCGGTCGCTGCGATCGGACGTTCAGACCGTGAAACCGCGCAGGGCGATGCCCCAAGTGCGGGCCTGTTCGGCGACGGCGGGACGATCGATCACGATGACGCGGCCGGCTTCGAGCGCGGCGGCGCGGATGCCGGCGTCGCGCAGCGTTTCGAGGGTGCGCAGGCCGAAGCAGGGCACATCGAAACGGTAGTCCTGGTGGGTTTTGACCGTTTTGACGAAGAGGGCCTCGTCGGTCTTGAAGGTTCCGGCGCGGCGGATCATCTCGTCGGTGCCTTCAAACGCTTCGACGGCGAGCACGGTGCCCTTGCGCACCACGCAGCCCTGACCGATGTCGAGCCGGGCGCACTCGCGGGCGATCTCGATGCCATGGGCGAGGTAGTCGTCGGAGATGGGAAATTTACGGCCGGCGAACACGCCCTCGGGCGCGAGGTGGTCGTCGAGAAAGGCGCGAGCGTCGAGGAGGCGGATGCCGAGTTTTTCGATCTCTTCGGCGATGGCGCCGAAGATGGTTTCGGCGTTGCGGCGTTTGAGGGAGAACAGAATGCGGGTGGCCTTTAGATCGGGATGCAGGCCTTTGAAGAGGCGTCGCGGAGTGATCTGGCCGGCCATGAGCGCGTAGCCGGCGTCGAAGCGTTCGAGGGCCTTGAGCATGTGGCCGAGTTGTCCGACCTTGATGCGCACGCGGTCGGCGGGCGGCACGCTTTCAAAAAGGGCGGGCAGGGTTTCCTCCTCGAACGCGATCAGTTTGAGCGGCACGCCGGCGGCGCGGATCGATTCGGCGACGAGTTGGGGATAACGATTCTGGCCGGCGATCAACGCCACGGGACGGGTGGGATCGAAATCGGGCGGCAGGTGAGCGGACAACATTCCGGCGAGCGTGGGTGGCCGATTTGAAAAAGAAAAGGCCGCAGCGCGGTGAGGCGTGCGGCCGAAAACGGGATGAGGCGCGGAGGGCGCGAGCGGGTGGTGAACTCAGGATTCCGCGCCGTAGTATTTCTTGTAGCTGCGGTAGTAGCGGTAGTTGGAATAATACTCGATGCGGCGCGGGGAGAGGCCGTTGAGCACGATGCCGAGCATCTCGCGTTTGGCGCCCTTGAGGGCGTTGACGTATTGGCGGATGTGTTTGCGGTAGGCGCGGTTGAAACGGCAGACGTAGATGAGTTCGTCGGCGTGTTCGGCGATGAGCAGCGAATCGGTGACGGCGCCGAGGGGCGGTGAGTCGATCACGATCAATTCGTATTCGCGCTGGAGCTTGTCGAGCATCTGCACGAAGGCGGTGGATTCGAGCAGTTCGGTCGGGATACGGGAGCGGCCGCCGGAGCGGAGGAGGTGGAGGTTTTCGCCGACTTTGACGATGCCGAGGTCGGGATTGTTGGCGAGGTCGCCTTCGATGGTGGCGCCGTTGTCATGCCAGACGATGATGCCCCTGTCGTTTTCCATTTGGAAATGACGGTGGAGCATGGGGCGGCGCAGGTCGCAGTCGATCAGCAGGGTGCGACGGCCGTGGCGGGCAAATCCGCCGGAAAGGTTGCAGGAGATGAGGGTCTTGCCTTCGCCGGGAATGGTGCTGGTGACGAGAATCGACTTGGGAAAATCGAGCTTGGAGGTGATCTTCACCGCGCTGTAGACGCTGAGAAAGGATTCGGTGCCGGGAACCTGGCGGTTGTTGAGCACGAGCGAATACTTTTCCTCATCCTTGAGGGCGCTGAGATCGGGCACAATGCCGAGGAGGTTGGCGCCGATGAAGTGCTCGACGTCCCACGCGCTCTTGATGCGGTCGTCGATGAAGCTGAGGCCCACCGCCACGCCGACGAAGACGAGGACGAAGATCATGACGGAGGAGCGGATGATGCCCTTCACGTTGGGCGTGTAGGGCGCGCCGGGGGCGTGCGCGGCGTCGAGCGGATTGACCGGCACGCTTTCCAGACGTTTTTCGGTATCCACTTCGATCATACGCTGGGTGATCTGGATGAAGTTGCTCCGGGCGATCTCGGCCTGGTTGAGCAGGCTATTGTATTCGGCGCCGAGATCGTTGAGCCGTCGCTGCTCGGTCTCGGCGATTTCGTATTCGCGTTCCATGGCCTGCTCGGCGGTGCGGGCTTTTTCGAGAGTGGTGCGCAGGTCGGCGATGGCGAGGTCGATGGCCTGTTTGAGCTGGCCTTCCGTGACGGAAATCTCGTTGGCCAGTTTGATCATGGTGGGGTGGCGCTCCAGGTAACGCTCCGAGAGAATCGTCTCGTTCTTTCTCAGCTCCGCGAGTCGGGTGCTGATGGCGGTGATGGAGCCGTGATTGGAGATGTAGGAGATCTCCAGCATGTCGCGGTTTTGGGCGATGAATTCGTCCACCTGCTTCAGCAGATCGTCGATGCGCAGCCGTTCGAGGCGGGCGTCCATGCGCGCCTGATCGGCGGCGATGAGGCGGTTGCGGACGAGGTTGGTGCTGTTGTCGAGGGAGACGAGATCGTGGCGCTTCTGGTAATCGCGCAGACGGCGGTCGGCCTCTTCGGCCTCGAGGCGGAGGGCTTCGGCGCGTTGGGAGAGGAAGTCCTTGGCGCCGGTGGTCTTGGAGAAACGCTGCTCGAAAATATAGGACATGAACTCACGCACATAGCGGTTGGCGATGAGCGCGGCGGCTTCGGGGTCACGATGGGTGACCGATATCTCGATGATGTAGCTGTTGCGCACGTCGCCGACGTGCAGCCCTCCGAGCGCACCGCCGACGGAAGGCGGTTCCTGCCCCGGAGCGAGATCCTGGATGTAGGGGCGCTGGAGAACGCGCACCTCGTCGGGCGTGAGCGAGCGGATGACGCGTTGCCGCATCTCGCCGCTGGTCAGAATGTGCAGATTGGTGTTGAGATCGATTTCGCTGGTGGGCGAATCGGTGCCGAGGGTGCGGTCGAGCACGCGCTCGGGTTTTTCGAAGCGCATCGTCGCGGTGGCGCGAAACATCGGCACCTCGTTGACCCGATAATACCCCATGCCGATCGAGACGAGCAGGGCGAGGGGCAGCGCGATCCAGAAACGTTCACGCAGGATGATCGCGTAGTCACGGAGTGTGCGCCGTTCCGAAGTGGGTTCTTCGTGGGCGGCGACACCGCGGTGCGCGGCGTGATGGGCGGGTCTCAAGGGATCGGGCATGTAGAAAACTCAGAAAATGCTCATCGGGACGTAGACGATGTCGTCCGGCATGAGCAGCATGGAGGCGTCGGCGGCGGTGGTGCTTTTTTTGCCCGTAATGGGGTTTTTGACGTCGACGGTGGTCACGTCCTTGGTGCCGTCGGCACGGGTGCGGGTGACGGT
>CBINJL010000215.1:0-5917 GCA_966250925.1 uncultured Opitutus sp.
ATCTTCGCAGTAGCAGACTTCCTTGTCGCCTTCGGTGCGGTAACGGAAACCGAGGTCGGCTGCGCTGTTGCTGTCGCGCCCGCAGACCGAGCAGGTGTGCATCGGCGCGGCCATTTCGGCCTTGAGGCGGGTGCGCGGCGCCTGCTGTCGCACCGCCCGGCGACCGGTGCGCAGGCGTTGGATCATTTCGCCGCCGAAGAAGAGCAGGAAGTTGCCCGTGGCCGCGAGCACGCCCAGACGTTCGCTCGCGCCACCGGTGACGAAGCTGTAGCCGTAGCCCACCCAGACGATGAGCGCGAGCCACTTGATCTTCACCGGCAGAATAAAGAAGAGGTGCAGCACGAAGTCGGGATTAAGAAAGGCAAAGGCCAGAAACACCGCGCCGGCCAGGAAGAGATTCGACGCCATCGCGCCCGGCGAAAGAAACGCCAGCCCGACCGTAAGCACGTAGCCGAAAAAAAGAAACAGGTTGTAACGCAGCGTGCCGAGGTGGTGCTCGAGGGCGTTGCCGTAGAGATAAAACAAATACAGCGCGAACACCGTGAGCATGCCGTCGCCCGGGGGCTCAGCTACGAAGGTGAATACACGCCACCAATCGCCTTCCAAAAACCACGCCGGCACGAAGGCGATCTGCACCGGATTGAGGCGCCGCAGCACCCACGCCAGATAGACGAAGGTCTGCGCAATCACCAGATACAGCGTGAGGTTGCGGATCGCGAACGGTTCGAGCCGACGCTCGATCTTGGACAGCAGGGACGACATGAAGGCGGCCACCCTAGGGCGGCGAGACGCGACGGGGAAACATCAAACCGCCACGAACACTCAGGGCGTGGGCGGTGCGATCGGGGTTTCTCGGGCCGGGGATGCCCCTGAGGCTTGGTCGGGCGCGGGCTCCGTCGTGGCGGAATCGGCCGGCGTTTCTTCGGCGGGTGCGGCCTCCGCTTCGCGCGCTTGACGATTGGCCTCGGCCAACGCGACCACGGTGTCGCTCGTCACGGGCAACGCGTCCGGCGTCGCCGCCGTTTCAAATGTCGGCACGTCCACG
Organism: uncultured Opitutus sp.; assembly: GCA_966250925.1. Classification (GTDB taxonomy): domain Bacteria; phylum Verrucomicrobiota; class Verrucomicrobiia; order Opitutales; family Opitutaceae; genus Actomonas. The sequence goes on from CBINJL010000215.1 coordinate 1,046, forward strand.
CCGAACGGCAGCGGCTCCGCGAGGCGCGGAGTCTGCGGCACCGAAGCGGCGGGCACGGCGTTGGCGGCGACCGCGGATGCCGCCACGTTTTCCGTCGTCGTCGGATCGCGCAGGCGCACCAGCCGCGCGACGAGCCGTTCGCGTTGTTCGACCAGCGGCGCCGCAAAGGACTCCGCCAACATCACTTCGGCGGCATCGAGCTGACCTTGATAAAGCAGCACGTTGGCCTGGTGGAGGCGCATCAATTGTTTCTCGGTGTCGCTGGTGGCGCGGGCTTCGAGTGCCCGCCATTTTTCCATCGCCGCGGCCCAATCCGGCTCGGCCACGTCGTAATAGTGCTCCGCGTAGCGATAGGCATAGGGCAGGCTGTCGGGCTGGAGCCGCACCGCCTCGGCCAGCGCGTGTTCCATGGCCGCGTCGATCTGCGCCACGGTCCATTCGCCGCTCTGAAGAAAATCGTCGCGGGCGGCGCCGAGCAATTGCCCGACCTGCAGGTGATAGAGCGGTTCGTCCGGTGCGAGTTGCACGGCCGAGAGAAAGTAATTCAACGCATCCAGCGGCCGGCCCGCTTCGGCGAGGTATTTGCCGAGCTGGTTTTTCACAATGGGCAGGTTGGGATCGAGACTGTTGGCCTTGAGCAGCAGGGCCTCGGCCCGCTGGCGCTCATCGAGCAGCGGATTGCCCAGCAACAGCGAGTAGGCGATATAGCCGTCCGGCCGCTTCGGATAGGTGCGCAGATAACGTTCGAAATCGAGCACCAGCGACTGCAGCCGCGGCCGCAGCGCCTCGACATCTTCCTGCACCTCGGCGGCGGCGGCGCGGTCGAGCAACTCGTTTTGCAACGTCACCAATTCCTTCAGTTCCGCTGCCGCCCGGGCTTCCGCCGCATCGGGTTGTGCGCCCGCCTGCGGCGCGGCCCACGCCCCGGCCAGAACGGCGAGGCGGATTGAGAACGAGAGCGAAAGAAAACGGCGGCGAAAACCCATCAGGCGAGTCCGACACGTTGCCGCCCCGCCGGTGCCATCGCAATCCCTCACTGCCACCCCCACCCGCCCACCCGCTTCTTTATTCTTTATCTTAATCTTTCTCTTTATCCCCAACGGAGGACAGAGAGCCGAATTTCAGAGGGCGGAGGTCGGAGGACGGAGGTCGGAGGACGGAGGACGGAAGGCGGAGGTCAGATTTCAGACATCAGATTTCAGGTCTCAAGTTTCAGGTCTCAGCCTTCGCCTTTGCCTTTGCCTTCGGTCACCCGGCCGCGGGCGGGGAGAAAGATTAAGATAAAGAATAAAGAGAAAGAGTTTCTTCGTCGGACGGAGCGTGTTTCTCGTTCGCGGCTCGTTGCGTGTGGGCAATGCTGGGATAACGGTGATCGACCATGTCCGATGCCCATGCCGCCGCTTCGCCCGATCCCGACACCTCGGGACTGGCCCGGCATGCGGGTCGCGGACGCGGCGCGGCCATCAATCCGCCCAATCGCTTTGAACGCATCCACGCCACCGTCGACGCGACAGCCGAGGCCGATCTCGATCCCGATGACGTCGTGCGCTCGGCGCCGGCCACGCAGTTTTTCGACGACGACACCGCCTCGATTCTGTCGCAAAACGACAGCCCCGACGTGCCGTTCAGCTATGGCGTCAATCCCTACCGCGGTTGCGAACACGGCTGCGTGTATTGTTACGCCCGCGCGTTTCACGACTACCTGGGCTGGAGCAGCGGGCTCGATTTCGAAACCAAGATCCTGGTCAAACGCCGCGCCCCCGAGCTGTTGCGTGCGGCGCTGAGCAAACCGTCCTGGCAACCCGCCCCGCTGGCGTTCAGCGGCGCGACCGATTGCTACCAGCCCTGCGAACGACAGTTTCAACTCACCCGCCGCTGCCTCGAAGTCGCCCTCGAACTGCGCAATCCCGTCGGCATCGTGACGAAGAACCGGCTCGTCACCCGCGACCTCGATCTGTTGCGCGAATTCGCCGTTTGGCAGGGCGTGGGGGTGTTGATCACATTGACCAGTCTCGACGCCGAGCTGGCCTCGCGCCTCGAACCGCGCGCCGCCCGTCCGCAGGCCCGGCTCGACACCATTCGTCGCCTGGCCGACGCCGGCATTCCCGTCGGCGTGATGCTGGCCCCGATCATTCCCGGGCTGACCGATCACGAAATCCCGGCGCTGCTCCGTGCCGCCGCCGACGCCGGCGCCCGCTCGGCCAGCCGCATCGTCCTGCGCCTGCCGCACGCCGTAAAGGACCTGTTTGCCGATTGGCTGGATACTCATTTCCCGGGCAAAAAAGCCCGCGTGCTCGGCCGCGTGCGCGAACTGCGTGGCGGCAAACTCTACGTCGCCGACTGGCGCACCCGCATGCGCGGCGAAGGCCCGCACGCCGACAACCTGCACAACCTCTTCGATGTCGCCCGCCGCCGCGCCGGCCTCGCCGCCAGCCTGCCCGAGCTCAACACCGCCGCCTTTCGCCGCACCGGCGGCACGCAGTTGGAGCTGCTGTGAACGCGGGGTGGCAGCACGATTTTTTCACAGGAGGAAACAGAGGAAAACAGAGCCGTCAGCTCGATGCATTTAACAGAAGGCAACGAAGGAAAACGAAGCTGAGCCTTCGAGGTGGAATAAAACCTGTCGCCGCGCGCCGGTCGGCGTAAGTTGCCGGACCGCGCATGTGCACCCGTTACGCTCTCAAACTCGCCGGCCTCGTCCGACTCGCCCGTGAACTCGGCGTCGATCCGGCTCAGCTCGCCGCCATCGCCAAACGGGATCGTTACAACATCGCGCCCGGATCGACCGTAACGGCGTTGCGCACCGGGACCGGCGCCGACGCGAGCGGTCGCCCGGAAATCGCCGCGCTGCATTGGGGCCTCGTGCCCAGCTGGACCCGCGAGCGAAACGGCACGCCGTTGGTCAATGCCCGCGCCGAAACCGTGGCCGAAAAGCCGTCCTTTCGCGGCGCCTGGCACGCCGGCCGGCGCTGCGTGTTGCCCGCCTCAGGATTCATCGAATGGGAAAAAGCCGGCCGCGACCGCCTGCCGTGGTGGTTCACCGACAGCTCCGCCGACCCCGCAGACCCGGATGAGAATGATCCGCCGCCGCTCGCGCTGGCGGCGGTGTGGGACCGTTGGGAAGATCCGCACGACGGCGTGGTGGTGGAAAGCTGCGCCGTCCTGACCACAACGCCCAATGCCGCGGTCGGCCGGATTCACCACCGCATGCCCGCACTGCTGGACGCCGCCGCCGCCCGGGTCTGGCTTGATCCGCATCAAACGCCGCCCGCTGCCGCCGCGCTGTTGCAGCCCTTCCCGGCCGCACGCCTCCGCGCCACTGCGCTCGACACCCGCATCAATTCCTCCGCCCACGACGACCCCGCCTGCCTCGCCCCCCGCCCGCCGGATAGACATTCAAATCTGCAGTTCGAATTCGGCCTCGAAAGCTAAGCACGTTCATAGCGTCGGGAGCGTCACCTCGATGCGCAGTCCGCTGCGGCCCTCCCGGTTTTGAGCGCGAATCGTGCCAGCGTGCAGTTCAACGATGCTCTTGCAAATGGCCAAGCCCAGCCCGTGTCCCGGGCGACGGTCTGCATCTTCCGCACGTTCATAGCGCACGAAGCGGTCGAACATCCGCTCCAGCTGATCGGACGGCACTCCCGGGCCCTCGTCTTCCATCACCCATTGCCAGCGCGTGGCGGTGCGCGTCACCCGCAGCACGATGCGCCCGCCCGGCGGGCTGAATTTCAACGCATTGGCCAGGAGGTTGAACAACACCTGTCGCAACAGGCTAGGCACGCCGGCAATCCGGCCTTCGTCCCGCAGTTGCAGCTCAAATCGGACGCCGCCATCCTCGGCCAGCACCTGCGCATCCTCGCCCCATTCGTGCAACCAGTCCGGCAGCCGGAGCTCGGCCTGATCGAGTTGGAGCACACCGCTTTCCGCCTTCGACAGAAAGAGCAGGTTTTCGATGATTTGATTCAATCGCTCAATATCCTCCAGCACGTCGTCGAGGGCATCCGCGCTTTCCTCGTCGTCTCCCAACCGGCGGCGCAATCGCTCCGTATTCAGTCGAATCAAGGCCAACGGGGTCTTCAGTTCGTGCGAGGCATCAGCGGTGAACCGACGCACTTGGGCAAACGCCGCTTCGATGCGGTCAAAGGTCTCATTCAACAGTCGCGACAAGGCCGCCAACTCGTCACGCCCGGGCGGCACCGTGATGCGTTCACTCAGATTGTCGCCGCCGATCCGCCGCGCCGTGCGTTCGATTTCACGGATCGGCGCCAGCGTGAACCGACTGAATCCCCACCCCAGCGCCACCGAGACGGCGGCACCGCCCAGCATCAGCAGCGCCGCCACCTGCAGGTAGTCGCGTAACACGCGCGCCGTCGGCGCCAGTCGGCTGCCAATCTGCACGTGCCACGGCCCGATCACCAGATGCGACACCCGCACCGGACCGACCGCAGGCACCTGCAGCGTGCGATGCGGCGTGCCTCCTGCCATCTCCGGCAGGACGAAATTGCCCAGATTTTCCGAGCGAAAGCGCACCGAGCCTGATTGGTCGTGAACCTGGATCAAAAACAACTCCGCATCGTGATCCGCGTCCTGCGCGATGCGCTCGTGAATCTCCTCGGATGACAACGCCGACGACGGGCCCAGCATCTCCGCCAATTCCCGCGCCTCTACCAGATGCAACAGCTCCAACCCTGCGATCATCTGCCGGTTGAGCAACCAACCGCCGATCGCGAGCACCACGGCGAGGATAGTCGTGACCAGTCCCGAAAACCAAAACGTCGTGCGAACGGTGAACGATTTCACGGCGTCACAACATCTGATAACCCGTGCCGCGCACGGTCTTGAAACGCGGCTCATCGGCCTCCGCTTCCAGCT
>CBINJL010000216.1:0-5912 GCA_966250925.1 uncultured Opitutus sp.
TCAGTGCGGCCTGTCGGTGTCGCGGCTCGGACATCTCTTCGTCGCGGCCACCGGTCTGAGCCCGCAGCGCTATGCCGAGGAGTGGAAGTTGCGCGAGGCGCAGCAACTGCTCGTTCACACCGATCTCACCGTGGGCCAGATCGCGGTCGCGGTGGGCTTTGGCGACCCCTTGTATTTCGGCAAACGCTTCCGGCGTTTTGTGGGCAAACCGCCTGGCGCGTGGCGACGTCTGCGGGCGGGCGAATCGCCGCGCTGAGGCCGTCGAGGCGGCATCACGATCGGTCGAAGCCGTGCAGCATCAGATCGAAGATCTCACGGTATTCCGGAGTGGTGAGATCGTTGCACCAGATCTGGAAATACATCGCGGCGCCCTTGATCACTTTGGCGCCGGTGACGACGTGCAGGTAACCGTCGGGCGGGAGGTCGCTGACCTTGCGCGCGGCGGCGTCACTAAAAACACAATACACGCCAGAGCCTTCGCTGGGGCGGAGCGATTGCCACTGGTAGTCGCCCTGTTTCGATTCGGAGAGGAAGCCGGAACTGAATCGCACCACGAGATCGCGTTGCCAGGTTTCCGTGAGCGCTTCCTTGGTGGGGAAATCGCCCGAGATGTAAACGCGCAGGGTGATGCGCCACACCGGGTTTTCCAACTCGACCTCGGTCAGCCCGGATTCGTTGCGCTCCGCCTTGTAGGAATACCCCACCGGCACGTTGATCGGCATGCGCACGCGCTGGCCGGCGACGAGCGTTTCGGTGGCGGCGGAGGCCGGGGTGGTGGCGGCGAGGACCAGCAGCGCCAGAGTTGCTCCTCCTCTCCATCGCATCGCGTGTCGCATGGCCGCAGTCTTGGCGCATTGCCGGCGGGCGGTCAAACGACGATGCCGCACGGCGCTACCAATTCAGATTAAAATACACCGGCACGAAGAACAGGCGTCCGACGGTGCGCCGGCCATAGCGGGTGTCAGTCACAGTGAGACCGGTGCCGGGCAGGAGGCTTTCGATCACGTTGCGTTTTTGGGGCGTGGTCAGCAGGCGTTCGATTGGAAGCCGGGTGGTGTCGACCGTGACCGGTTCCAGTTCGACGACATTGGGATCAGGTGCGGGCGGGGGCGGAGGCGGCGGGGCGACGACTTCGGGAAACGGTTGTCCGTGGTAGTCGGGTAATCCCGCCAGGGTGGCCGCACGCAAACGGGGCGACAGCTCTTCCGCCAAAACATCGCCACTCCCGGCCAAAAGACCGAGGCACCAGCCTGCGACCTGACGAGTGATGAACATGTCGACTTGAGGGGAGGAACGGGCGGCGTCGTGAAGCAGTGATCCTGTCGGGTCGCAGCGGACACGTCAATGGTGACGGCGTGGGGCGAACTCCTGTTTGCGGGCCTCCTCTCGACAAGCGCGGTGGTCGCGGCGAGGGTGCGGCATGGATTTATCCGACGCGTCTTCCCGTGGGATCGGATCGGCGCCCACAGCCGGCTGGCGGTGGGAGCATTCCTACGCGCAGTTGCCGGCGGCGCTGTTCACCGCTGTCGAACCGTCGCCGGTGCGGGCGCCGCGGTTGGTGCGGTTAAATCGCGCGCTGGCGGTCGAGCTGGGACTCGATCCGGCGGCGCTGGATACCGCCGCGGGGGCGGCGATTTTTGCGGGCAACGCGATCCCGGCCGGAGCGCGGCCGTTGGCGCAGGCTTACGCCGGGCACCAATACGGCCACTTCGTGATTCTCGGTGACGGGCGGGCGATTCTGCTCGGCGAACAACGCACGCCGGCGGGAGCGTTGCGCGACATCCAGCTCAAGGGCGCGGGCCCGACGCCGTATTCACGCCGTGGAGACGGCCGCGCCGCGCTGGGGCCGATGCTGCGCGAGTATCTGATCAGCGAGGCGATGCACGCGCTGGGCATTCCGACGACGCGGAGTCTCGCGGTGGCGACGACGGGCGAGGAGGTGTGGCGCGAGGCAGGCGGGTTGCCCGGCGCGGTGCTCACCCGGGTCGCGGCGAGCCACCTGCGCGTCGGCACGTTTCAATTCGCCGCGGCGCAGCGCGATCCGGATGTGTTGCGGGCGTTGATCGATTACACCCTGCGGCGGCATTTTCCGGATGTATTGTCGGCGGCTGCGCCGGACACGCGCGCGGTGGCGTTGCTCGATGCGGTGCTCGACCGGCAGGCGCGTTTGCTCGCGCAGTGGATGAGCGTGGGCTTCGTGCATGGCGTCATGAACACCGACAATATGGCGCTCTCGGGCGAGACCATCGACTACGGCCCGTGCGCCTTTCTCGACGCCTACGATCCGACCACGGCGTTCAGCTCGATCGATCGTCACGGACGTTACGCGTATGGCAACCAGCCGGCCATCGCGCTGTGGAATCTTTCTCGTTTCGCGGAAACGTTGCTGCCGCTGATTGCGCCCGATGAAACGGCCGCCATCGCACGGGCGCGCGAAGTGTTGGAAACGTTTCCCGCCCGCTACGAAACCCACCGCTTCGCGCAGTTTCGCCGCAAGCTCGGCTTGTTTGGCGAACGGCCTGAAGACGAAACGCTGATTGACGATCTGCTCACCGGGCTGGAGCGCACGCGGGCGGACTTCACCCAAAGCTTTGCGCAACTCAATCCTGACGTCGCGCCGGCCGACGAATCCGCCGCGGCCTGGCATCGGCGCTGGTGTGCGCGGTTGGCTGATCAGCCGCAAACGTCGGCCGAGGCCGCGGCTCTGCGCGTGGCGGCCAACCCGGTGGCGATCCCACGCAACCACCTCGTGGAAGCGGCGTTGGCGGCGGCGGTGGCGGGGGATTTGGGGCCGTTTGACGCCTTGCTGGCCGTGCTGGAAAAACCGTTCGACCGTGCGACCGTGCCAGCGACCTACCGGCAGGCGCCCGCAGCCGACGCCGCCCCTTATGTGACTTATTGCGGGACTTAGAGCGCGGGCTGAAGCATCGCGCTACCACTCTTCGTAGTGCGGGGCTTCAGCCCGCACGGTCCTGCCTCGCCGCCCGTCGCGCATATTTTTGTTTTTTGTGTATGTCGGGTTTAGCGCGGCTTTGGCGCATGGGTGGAGTGAGGCAGATCCGTCGTCACCGCTTCCCCCCTTCGTTTCGGGGCGACGGGCTTTCATCGCCCCGGCAGTCACCTCCAAGTAAACAACCTCTCCCCACCCATGACCCCTCCTTCCCTTCGCCATCCGTGCGGCGGTCTTCGTTTCCTGCGCGGATTTCCGGCCCTCGCGCGTTCCACCGCATTCGCGCTGGGCGCGGGCGCCTTGTCGCTCCCGGCTCAGGATGCCTCGACCTCCAGCCCGCCTCCGTCCGCCGAAGGTCCGGTTGTCACCCTCGACGAGTTTGTCGTCTCCGGCTCCATCCGAGACAGCATGCAGCAGGCTCTCAACGTGAAACGCGCCAACGTGCAGATCGTCGACGCCATCGTGGCCGAGGACATCGGCAAGTTTCCCGACAACAACGTGGTCGAGGCCCTGCAACGCGTTTCGGGCGTGCAGGTGACCAATCGCGGCGGCGGCGAAGTATCAACCGTTTCGATACGCGGCCTCAACGACATCACCACCACCATCAACGGCCGCAACATCTTCACCGCCTCCGGCCGCGCGGTCGCCCTGGCCGACATCCCGGCCAGTCTGCTCAGCCGCGTCGATGTCTTCAAAACCCGTTCGTCCGACCTGATCGAATCCGGCATCGCCGGCGTGATCGACATTCACACCCACCGACCGTTCGACTTCGACGGCCGCACCGTTTCCCTCGCTGCCCGCGGCATTTACCAGGACAAGAACGACGAGATCGATCCCAACATCAGCGCGTTGTTCAGCAATGTGTGGAAACTCGACGGCGGCGGAAAATTCGGCGCGTTGATCAACGTCTCCTACGCCGAGACCGATTACCGCGACCAGAGTGTGACCGCGGGTGCGATGGTGCCGTTCGTGACCGAAAACGCTCCGGCCGGTTGGGTGCCGCTGGAGCGTATTTTCCCGACCGACGGACGCGTCTCCGAAAATCCCGTCTGGCAGGCCGGACTCGAAGCCGGGTTGCCCTTTGCCGCCGGATCGACGCTCAACTTCAACGGTCAACCGGTGCCGTATTACCTGTCGCGCGACGCCATCTTCGCCAGTGATTTTACCGGTCATCGCGAACGCCCGGCCGCCAACGTTTCGCTGCAGTTTGCGCCCGATGATCGCTCCACCTACACGTTCGAAGCGTTCTACAACGGCTACCGCAACGAGGGCTTCAACAGCCTCCTCTTCTCCTTCGCCGACTGGTGGGGCGCGCTCGGTCCGAATCCCGGCGCCGATATCGAAGTCTATCCCGGCACCAACATTATCAAGTCGCGCAACAACATCGGCTTCCCCTACGGCTTCATGAGCGGCGACCTCACCACCGGCAAAACCGACAGCTATCTCTACGCGATCGGCGGCGAGTGGGAAGTCAGCGACAGCCTCAAGCTCATGGCCGACCTCACCTTTCAGGACAGCGAATACGACGAGGAATTTTTCGCCATGCGCACCGACCGCGTGCACCGCTCCATCTCGGTCGATTTCAACTCCGGCGGCGGCATTCCCGCCTTCGGTTTTGCCGACGACACTGCCACGGCAAATGTTGATGAAAGCGACCTGACCAATCCCGAGCTTTGGAACATCGCCCAACTCTACGACAACGCGCTCTACCGTTACGGCGATGCCATGAGCCTCACCCTCGACGGCGAGTGGGATGCCGATGGCGACTTCTTCAAGCACCTCAAGTTCGGCGCCCGCTACGACGATCGCGGGGCGTCCGAAGGTCAACGCACTCAGGATGCCCCCGGCCTTGGCCAGAACATGGCCAACTATCCGGGACTGGTCTACGTCAACAAGGGCTTCTTCGACGGCCGCTCCGATGTGCCGACTTCATGGGCCGTGGCCGATGGTTACTACATCCGCGAAAACGCCGATGAGATTCGCAATCTCTACAAGAGCACCGTCGCCCCCGGTTTCGCCACCGGCGACGATCTGATCCTGCGCGAGACCTTCAATGTCGACGAGGCCACCACCGCCGCCTACGTCTCCGCCGACTTCGCCACCTACATTGGCGACAGCAAACTCGATGCCCAGGTCGGCCTGCGCTACGTGCGGGTGAAGACGGACATGGACTTCACCGATCTCAACAGCGGCGCGCAGTCCAGCGACTCCGCTTCGACCGACGCCATCCTGCCCAGCGTGGTGGTGCGTTACGCCCTGACGAACAACCTCATGCTGCGCGCCAGCTACGGCGAGACGCTACGCCGCCCCGGCTTCGCTTCGCTGAATCCAAATATCAACTACGTCGAGGACGTGACCAACATCGGCTACGGCACCGCCACCGGCGGCAACCCCGACCTCGAACCGACCGAGTCGCGCAACTACGACTTTTCGATCGAGTGGTATTTCCAGGAGAGCAGCGCCCTCTACGCCACCCTGTTCAAGCGTGAGATCGACGGCCTCGTGGTGGACTTCCGCCGCCGCGTGACCTTCGAGAACTACGACTACATTCTCACCCAGCCGGACAACGCCTCCAACGGTGAACTCGAAGGCGTCGAAGTTGGCGTGGTCTACTTCCCCGACAATCTGCCCGGGTTCCTCGACGGCTTCGGTGTGCAGGCCAGCTACACGGCCCTCGATTCCGTGCAGGACATTCCGATCACCGACAGCACGGGCAATGTCATCGGCACCGACACCACGCCGTTCTTCGCCGTGTCGGATTCCTCCTACAGCGTGGTGCTCGCCTACGAACGCCCGAAGTTCAGTGCCCGCCTTTCCTACGTCTGGCGCGACGACTTCCTCAACAACTACGAGGCCGCGCTCTTCGCCAATCCGCTCGGCGTCTATCGCAAGCCCGAGACCTCGATGGACCTCCAGCTCAGCTACCGCGTCAACGACCGGCTCACGCTCACGTTCGACGGCG